>JBCCES010000196.1:0-2711 GCA_039030115.1 Myxococcota bacterium | reverse complement strand
TTTACGTTATCCGCAAAACTTCCCGAAGAGGTATATCCGATGGCATTTTTGCAAAAATCTTCAGCGTTAGAGCCTGTGTAGCATCTCCCTCCTGCCAATCCAATCGGGGCTTGTCTCTTATCACTGATGACTTCCTCTTGTACAAACGCATTGAAAACCGTCTCTTTTTCCTTGGCAACCTTTTGACCCATCTTTTCCATAATTTTTTTTGCATACTTCAAACAGGTTGCTGGGCTTGCAGGGGCTCTCCCAAACAACTCGCTCCCTTCAGCAGAGGATTCCTCACTCTTGTATGAATCACCACATCCGCCCAACAACATAACACCTGCAAAAAAAACCAAACCTTTCCTTGTCATCGCAGCACTTCCCTTTTCTGATATCCCATTGTTCAAACGCACCAGGCCGGCAAGCTATTTCCAAACATAGCACTGCACAGCAGAAGCGATTGCAGTAAACTACTAGCAACACGAGAGTAGACACCATGGCCCAAGAACAAGAACGCAATCATCTGCTGCAGCCGCAAGCCTCTCCTCAAGACGATGGCACCATACAGCGCCAGCTGCGTCCCCAAGTGTTTGCCGAGTACGTGGGGCAACAGCAACTGGTCAATAACCTGCGCGTATTTGCACAAGCAGCCAAAACCCGTGGGCAGCCTATGGATCATGTGTTATTGTCGGGTCCCCCCGGCTTGGGCAAAACCACCTTGGCACATATTTTGGCACAAGAACTGGGAACCAACCTCACCACAACCTCTGGACCCGCCTTGGAAAAAAAAGGCGATTTGGCAGGGTTGCTCACCAACTTGCAACAAAATGACATTTTGTTCATCGACGAGATTCACCGTTTACACGCTGTGATCGAAGAAAATCTTTACCCGGCCATGGAAGATTTTCGCTTTGATGTACTCATCGGCGAAGGAGCTCACGCACGCAGCATCTGCCTTCCCATTCAACCGTTTACCCTGGTAGGAGCCACAACGAAAACCAGTCTGCTCACATCTCCCTTGCGCGATCGCTTTGGCTTTTGCTCACGATTAGAATTTTACACCCCCCAACAACTGCAACACATTGTGCTGCGCTCCGCCAATATCCTTGACATTACAATCGATGAGGCTGCTGCTCATGAAATTGCCAAAAGAAGCCGTGGTACGCCCCGCATTGCCAATCGCATGCTGCGTCGAGTGAGAGACTTTGCCCAAGTGCTACACACAGGGCACATTGATTGCCGTGTAGCACAAGATTCATTACAACGCTTGGGTGTAGATGAACTCGGACTAGATGCCATGGATCGAAAAATCTTGTCTCTGCTGACGCGCGCCTTCGAAGGTCGCCCTGTCGGCTTGGATACTCTGGCAGCTGCCCTAGGAGAAGCTTCAGCAAACATTGAAGATGTCTATGAACCTTACTTGCTGCAGCAGGGATTCCTTGTTCGAACCCCCCGAGGTCGTATGGTTACTGCGTCTGCTTTTGCTCATTTGGGCGAACCACTCCCAAAAAATTTTCAGCAAAACTGACTATTCCTAAACTTACGGCATTAAAAGCCTCTTGCGCCGTAATTGATTTCAAAAGGTGACCATGAGGATTGAGTGAGTGCTGCGGAAATTGAAAACGCAGCCCCTTCTTCATCTTCTTTTTCAATTGCATAAATGCAAGAAAATAGTCCCTATCCAAAGAGGTTAACCTCTGAAGTTTGCCATTGATTTGCACCCATGGATCAACGCCTCTAAACTTTGTGGGCACATAAAGGTCCCACGCGCCAACCTCTTCTTGAACAACTGCAAAGTGTCCCTGAGGGTCGTGCACAAGACGCATGTAGGTACGAACAACACTGTCTTCAGAAGATTTGAGCTTGCTCCAAACAGCAATATCTCTTCCAAAGTGCACCTCATCTCGTGAAACAGTACCGAGTTCCAAGGCTCGTTTAATTGCTATTGCGGCAAATATATTAACCACAACAGTCTTTGGATGGGACCAAAAATTCTCAGTAAAATAAAGAGACTGTTGTGCCAGCTTCTTAGCACTTGTCTGGTCAATAAAATACCAGGTGTCATTCTCATACCTCAGATCCTTTACAATGTCTTTGACATCTGCCAAAGATAACCTGCCGTAGGCATATGCCGTGTGCAAATTATACTCAATACGATCCGCACATAGATCCGGAATCGATCGTTCTAAGGCAGCAAATTCAGCCCTCTCCGGATATAAATCTTCAGCCGTGTACCCGTACCTTTTAAAAATCCTATCGAGGCCTGTTTGCTTCATGTACCACGTGTGAATGCCATCTTGATAGCTCTCTGAAACATCTTGCCCAAAGACATAATCCCCAACGTGAGAAAACACAGTATGAGAAACATCGTGAAGAAGACCCGCAATTTGCTCTTTTAAAGAACGCTCAAACATCTTCAAAAGGTGAAAAACCCCTACACTGTGTTCAAAACGGGTAAATGTACCGTGCCTATCGGCATAATAAGAAATTCCATGCTGGTCAACGTGCCGAAGACGCCGCATGACCTCGGAGTGAAGCAGTTCCTGCACAATAGGTTCCTTCACATCGACTTTTCCAAATAAGGTTTCAACTTCAAAAGAATCTTCAGTTTTCAAAACAGCGAAAAAAACAACTGCGAACAAACATCCAAACAACAGGATAAAAAAAATCCTTTTGGGAACTCTCACAACCACTTATCCTCCTGCAACGCCATTGCAGCTTGCGTG
>JBCCES010000195.1:0-2725 GCA_039030115.1 Myxococcota bacterium | reverse complement strand
ATCACACTCATCATGGGGAAAAAATACATTGCAAACATGGAAAAATGTGTACTTGCATCTTGGCCATGTGGAAAAAGATTTAAGTGATCTTTAGGTACCGCTGCAAAGATAGGCGTATATCCACCCACTGTTTTTAGTCCCCAATAAGCCAGTAGAGGAATGGCAATGACCAGTGCCGCAAATTGAAGAGCATCCGTAGATGCTACGGCACGCATCCCACCAAACGAGGCATAAATAACTACCAAACTAATTCCCAACAAAGCCCCTTGAGTGAAGGAGATCCCAAGGAAATATTCAAAAAGATAGCCAAGAATGTGCACCCCAAGTCCTAGATAGGATGTATACATTACAACCGTCGCGAGTCCCAGAATTAACTTTCCAGGCTTTCCATAGAAATACCCCAAGATATCTCCTGGAGAAATAGAGTCCTTGACGCAATTTTCCATGCGTCGGAAAATAAGGGGGCTTTCTATGAACATTCTTCCTAACGCCCTTCCAAAAAAAATGAAAGCAAATACAACTCCTGATTGAAAAACTTTTCCGCTCAGACCTAGAATAGAAGACCCTCCAATAACAGAAGCAAACATAGTTGCAAACAGCGCGACGGTCCCAATCTTCCGATCCCCAATGGCAAAATCCTTAAAACTGTCGGTTTTGCGACCGTAATAGATCCCCACGGCCAACGTAGCAACCATATAAATTCCAACAATGGCAAGATCAAGCTGACTCATTTAAAAAACCTCTGCGAAATAAAATAAATGCTAATTCATATAATGCATTACAAGCTCTCCTGAAATCGGTTTGTTTCAACCTTTTGTATGCTATTCAAACGTTAAATATTCAATCTGTCAAGATGATTATCACAAAACTGCATCTCAATTTTCAATTACACTCTCCTAAATAAACAAAACAAACGGCATTGAGAATTTTATTCCCTCTTTGTTATTGGTGTGCTGTTGGAGGGTAGCTTTTGATGAGCTAGTACAAGGGGGTTTTCCAGTTGAGCCAAATAGCCAGCAAACGGGTGCAAAAGGCTCCAATGAGCGTGATAATGACGGCAAGAAAAATTTCATCGGGGTTGATGCGGGTGGTTTGTAAAATGAGAGCACCAGAAAGGAAGAGACCCCACAGTATAGAAACAATGGGGTAAAAGGAGCCTCGAATGGTTTTGATTTGTGGCTCGTGACTGATGAGATCTCGTAAAATGCCACCGCCTGTAGTGGAGATGGTGGCAAGTAGTGGTCCCCATAACCACAGGGGTTTAAATTGTGCTTCAACGGCCACCACAACTCCAATGATGGTGAAGGCTGCTAGTCCTAAGGCGTCGAACAGTTCGGTTGCTGATGTCAGGATTCGGATGGCGCGCTGTTCTAGTTGGGCATATCGACTGGAGCGGCTGTATTTTTTAATGAGCCCATGTATGCGCAATAACATGAAACCCAAAGAGACCGTTATTAAAATAGCGTACAAATAGTGGGGAGTGCGAATGGTTCCAATGGGAATACGGGAAACCAGCACGTCTCGAATAGCACCACCACCAAGAGCAGGTAGCGCAGCCAACAGCAAGGCTCCAAAAAAATCGAACTTGCCTCTGCGTGCCAAAATGACGCCTGAAAGTGCAAAGGCAATGGTCCCTAAAATGTCGATGCTAAAGAACCATTCTCTTTCGATGGTTTGTAACAATAAAACAGGAAATACATATTCAGACACCAGCTCTTGATAGCGCCCGTTGTCTTTTAGGCGCTTTAAGCTTTGATTGAATGCTTGTACTAAAGAGGGTGATGTAGATTCTTTGCTGAAGATGAGATAAATGTCTGCTTGTGGCTGTACGCGAGAATACTCCTGCACGCGATCCATCCAGCCATGTTTCCATGCCAGTGTTGCTCCTACGACCCGATCTGTTAGAAATCCGTCGATTTTGCCGTTAAACAGATGGTAAAAGTTTTCTTCTTCTGTTTGTGCAGGAACAATTAATGGAGTGCCCGTGTGTTTGCGAACATAGTTGTTGAGGGTATCTCCTACGTAAGCATATCCGGCCACCACTCCAAGACGAAACTCGATTTTTTTAAAGTGTTCAACCATCTCTTCAGGGGTTTTAAAACGAAAGCGATGAGGGGTTTTTTTCGGCAGGTACAATGCGTTGGTCTCTTTTCGGTAGGGAATAGAATAGTAGGCAAAGGTCTCTCTTTGCGGTGTGCGAAAAGCACCAGCAGCTAAATCCCGTGAGCCATCTTGAATGTCTAACTGATGTTGTTTCCAAGAGACCTGATCGAATTGAATCTCGATACCTAAATCTTTGGCTACTTCACGCAAAACAGCTATATCTAACCCTTGTAACTCTTTTTTACCTGTCTCTTTTTTTTCTTGCAGGTATTGGTAAGGCATCCATGGATACCAACCCCCCAGTACAAGTAACGGATCAATGTTTTTCTTTGGATTTTTCTCAAATGTTTGCAAAGAGCGTTTGCTCACGAAGTAGACAGTTTTGCCTTCGTGTACAGATTGCCCGAAGGCTGTTTCAGGTGTCACGGGCAAACCGCTGATGGGGTCACGATGAGTGTCTTGAGAGGTGCTGTTGCTTGCCCAAGCGTTCGCACATGCAAAAGCAACGGCTAGGTACACATAGGTAACTGTTGACCCGTTCCAACAACGCAGTGGCCTGATGCACTCTGACATCACATTCAATATATCATGGTTTGTCAGGAAACTCATCAATATTAATGCT
>JBCCES010000194.1:0-2733 GCA_039030115.1 Myxococcota bacterium | reverse complement strand
GTGTCACACAGTTGAGAATCCATGCCAATTGCGAGTGCTGGGCCACGTGGGATTGCACAAAGAGCGTGCTTTTGTTGGGGTCGATGCCACAGGCAATGTACAGCGCGGCCACTTGACGCACCTTGTCGAGTCGCTGTTGCGCCGACATGCTGTCAGGCAGGGTTAATGTGTGCAAATCAACTACGCAAAACAGACAGTGGCTCTTGTGTTGTAGATGTTGCCATTGCTGTAAAGCCCCGACGTAGTTGCCAATCGTCAAATTGCCGCTAGGTTGCACGCCAGAAAATGAGCGATAGATGTGTGTTGCCATTTCTCTGCTAGTTTGGTTGTATTTGCGTTTGCTGACAAGGGTTAGACAGATTATGAACAAAACAGACGGCCGCTCTTTTTGGCCTCACTATTTGGGACGCTTCGAGACAATAGCCCCACCGCATGTGTGTTACAATGAGCCGCATGGAGCGCTTTTTTAACACGGCAGGTCCGCTGAACACGGCCAAGCACTACGCGCTGGATCCTCTTGCACGGTGGGACTTGCCCAAGGTTTTGTCTTTGATCGAACAGGAGAAATATTTTTTGCTGCACGCTCCCAGACAAACGGGGAAAACCACCTGTCTGCAGGCATTGGCTACCTACTTAAACAAGCAGGGGCATGTGCGGTGCCTGTATGTGTCGCTGCAGCAAGCGCAAGCAGCACGGCAAGACTTCGAAAAGGGTATTGCGATTGTGCTGGGTCAGATTGCTTCGGCAGCGCACAGGCAATTGCAGGATGACTTTGTGGCAAAAAATTGGCAAAACATATCGAATACGACGGGCGGGGCAGCAAATGCCATGCTGCATACGCTAACCCAATGGTGCGATCACAGCCCCAAGCCGATTGTCTTGCTCATGGATGAGATTGATGCCTTGGTGGGCAACACATTGATCGCCGTGCTGCATCAGCTGCGTACTGGATATTGTGACCGCCCGATGATGTCTCCCTTTCCACAAAGTATTGTGCTGTGTGGCATGCGCCATTTGCGTGATTACCGCATGCAGCTAGGTGAAGAGAGTGGGCAAGTGTTGTCGGAGGCAAGCCCGTTCAACATCAACTCCGATTCACTCCGGCTGGGGGATTTTTCGCAAGAGGACATTCAAAACTTGTATAGCCAGCACACAGATGAGACAGGACAACCGTTCGAACAGGGTGTGTTCGAGCGTGTATTTGAACTGACCCAAGGCCAGCCATGGTTGGTGAATGCCTTGGCTTATGGCGTCTGTTTTCGCGACAAGGCGGGGCAAGATCGATCAAAAACCGTTACGGTAGCGGATATCGAAACCGCCAAAGAAGAGCTTATTCAGCGCCGCGAAACCCATCTGGATCAGCTCATGGCTAAGCTCAAACAGCAGCGTGTGCATCGCGTGATCGCCTCCATTGTTAGTAGGCAAAACCTGCACCCTACGGTGGAAGATTTTGAATATGTCATGGACTTGGGCCTGATTTGCAAGGATCAAAAAGGTGTGCTCGGTATTGCCAATCCCATTTACCGCGAAGTGGTTCCCAGGGCTTTGGCTAGTGTTTGGGAAAAGTGGCTGGAAATGGAGCGCTGCGTGGATGCCCCCGTGGGTCAACCACTCGACATGAACGAGCTACTGTCCGCCTTTCAGCGCTTTTTCCGCGAACATTCCGAAAGCTGGCTCGATCAATTTCAGTACAAAGAGGCAGGTCCGCAGTTATTGCTGCAGGCGTTTTTGCAGCGCACAGTTAATAGCACAGGCAGTATCCAGCGTGAACAGGCAGTGGGGAGTGGCCGCACCGATTTGGTTGTAACCTGGCCACTGGGCGATAACGATGTTACCTTGCAGCGTGCGCAGCACAAACAGGTAGTTGTACTCGAACTCAAGCTGATTCACCAAAAGGATTCACTGCAGACCAAACTCTCGCAAGGCCTGCAACAAACCGCTGCTTACATGCAGCGCTTTGGCACGAGCGAGGGCCACCTGCTGCTGTTTGACCGCCGCGCCGGCAAAAGCTGGGATGAGCGCATTTGGGTCAAGCAGGCCCAATCGCCCGATGGCAAGGCGATTACCGCGTGGGGGCTGTAGCTGCCACCTGCTGCATGTTGACTATAAATATATCTCTGAGCAACAGCGGAAGGAACGCAACCCGTGGGATGAATTCTTTGGCAAACAGAATGCCTGGTTGCTGCGCGCTGCGCCGCTCATGCGGGTGGAGGTTGCAGGGCAAGACGATACCCAACAAACATCAAACCACTGGTCGTTTTTGCATGCCAGTCTGCAGCAGTGCTATAGGTATTATGGGTGCAGTGCTCAAAATGTGAAACGAATTTTTGTATGATGAATAAGTAAAACTTTGACTGTTTCAATGCTTTGACAAAAGGAATATGCATGGAATATAATTAAAATAGAGGGGGTTATAACACTAATCTTATGAGGCTTTCTATGGAATCCAGTTGCAAGCGCTGGCGCGTTGACTCCGAGTTTCCGGAACCGCGTCTCATTGCCCGTGCTGCGGCTATGCTGGAAAAAGGAGGTGTCGTATCTTACCCAACAGACACCAATTACGGCATTGGATGCGGTATCTCTCACGAAAAATCGATCGATCGCATTTATCGATTGCGCAACCTCTCCAAAGAACATCTGCTATCGTTTATTTGCCCCGATTTGTCTGATATTGCGCGGTATGCCTTAGTTGAAAACGAAGCGTATCGGATTTTAAAGCGTTATTTGCCAGGT
>JBCCES010000193.1:0-2746 GCA_039030115.1 Myxococcota bacterium | reverse complement strand
GGGACTCCCCAAGTAAAATAAAGAGATCCCACTACTACTACTACTACTACTTACAATCCTACCTTGCTCTAACGTTGGAGTAAAAAGGTGGCTCAATTCGTTCTAAAACTACTATTCTTGCGTTGATTGCGTGATTATGCTCTTCAGAGAATTTCACTGGAAACTGTAACTTCGAGACGGGTGGATGCGCGTGGAACAATAGCCTGGGAGACACGTTTGACTGGGCGCTGGGCGAACAAGCCGACGGCTCGGGGAACACAGGCCCCAGCTTTGACCACACATTGCGCACCGGAAGAGGTATGTACGCGGCCGAGCATTCTCGAACTGGATGCAATTCTTTAGACTTGCCTATGATAAGGCTTCGTTGCTTGCTTTGCAAATTGGTTTTTTCTCTCCAGTAACAGAACAGTTTGTCAGAAGTCTGAATTCAAACATGTCCAGGTGAATGAGGAGAATTGATGTTGCTACTGCTTAAATTTAAACAATTGCATGCAGCTTTTTTTTAAATATTTTTATATTTACGTTTTTTGGGGGAATCAGACTTCTGGAAGGTGAGCAAGTTTACTGGTGCTGTGTGGTCCTCGCGACCATACTGCATTTATCTTCCAAATGAAAGCCAATATAGGAGAAAATTATCAGTCGCACCACCGGAATATGAACAGGTATGTGTTATTAGATTTGGAAGGTAAATGTGTGTGCTAAAAACCCTTATACACACGAGGCGTCTCATGCAAGTGAGCAAGAGATGTTGCCAGGAACAGCATCGCGGAATGCTGGCATTTTACTTTATGCAAACAACACGAATGCTTTAAAAATTTGATCAATTTGCGCTACATCAATGTTAACTTAACGACATCTGCCAAGAGTGCATGGTCACTGATCATCAACCTAGTCAAAAAAAAATGAAATCATTCTTTCCACAGAAAAGAATTCTCTACGGCTTATGAAAGACGCGATTGATTGCTACATGTTTTGAGGCCGATACTTTGCCCATTTTTTTGATTGTGAAATTTTTGGCACGGTTGCAAGGCAAGTTTGCGACAACCAAGACCAGATGCTTAAAAACGAGTGATTTTGGTGACTTGGCCTCAACCGTCTTCTTTGATCCCACCACTGACGGCGCGTGCCACATCAGGTTCTTCTATTATTTGCTCGGCCAGGCGGCGGGCAACCTTAAGGTAAGAATTTCTGTCGGTTTTCTTTCCTTCTTAATCATACTGCATTGTTTGAATAGGAAGCTGTGGCATCTGAGGAAATGTCGGGAAGCATGGACCCTGTGTTTGGAGGACATAATGAAACGCTTGGGTTGGGGCTACGTCATTTCTGATGAGGCGATAATACGTTCGTGGTGCTCACTTCAGGAAACTCTCTGTCTGTTCCAGCCTCATATTTGTTGTGTGGCCATGTGGCTCTTCCGTTCATGGGCATATAGATTTTGAATGGCTTGCCTTATGCCGTGTTTTTGAAAGACCCAAGAGAAATACCGTTCCTCTGCTTTCTCCCTCCCCCAACTTTCCCCTGCATTAGGATCCGGCAGATATTACCGGCGGAATTTTGAGCAGAAAACGGCACTTTCATGACAGCTTTTTTTTTGTATTTGACCCACATGAGGAGTGGAACACGGGGTCATTTGAATTAATTGTGTAAAACCGTATGTAATTATCAAATAGGTGCAGAATGAAAAGCATAGTGAAAAGCAGAAATAAAAAAATGTCGAGTCTTGCAGGCTGTTTGGCAGGCCACATCACAACAATATCACCCTTTAAGAAGGAGATCATTTTCCTTGCAAGAAAATCATTGCTATTCTGAAAAGACAAGGAGTGGGTGAAGCGGGGGAAGGGCCTCTTTGATGTCAAAATTGGTTGTCTGAAAAGCAGAATATGTTGATTTTTCCAGCAGTATTCGCCAGACCCTAAGCTCCCCCCCCCCACACACACTGGCTGTATTCAAGGGCAATCGAATGCTGATAAACACAACAGGTTAAAATTGCCTTCAAACCATGTGGCTTCGGTTCGGGAAATAGTTTTGTGTCCCGAATATGTACTGCTACTGGAGACAAAACTTTATAACTGCAACGAACAGGCAAAACTTCCCAAGACCACCGTTCTCTGGGCAAAAAAGTTTTTCTTCGCAAATCATCCGTGCGATTATCATGCGACTAATGAATCAATCAAACAGTGAAGCTCATTTATAGAAGCAAGAGGCAGCAGGGTGACGGTGCAAGATAGCAAAAGAAGTTACACGAAGTTCAATTAGAAAAGAATGTGGGAGCCCTAATTAATATGTTGTGTTTTTTTTCCTGCAGCTCTTCGCTGAGCCGGGGACCATCAATGCAAATCGAGAAAAGCTCTGGCAGTTGCCAGGGAACTCACCGCTGGGACAGTGGCATAGTGCGGATGTCAATGTGCAGGTATTCTCCCCCTTTCGCTTCGTGTTCCGAGCAACTGGAGGTTGCGGCAACAGTGGTCTCGGTGCCATAGCCATCGATGATATCACACTGACGGCTGGGTGCTTTCTCGCAAGTGAGTTTTTTTTACTGGTTTGATTTCGCAGAGGAATGCCGACTATTGAAAATTATCCTTTGAAGATTTTGCTGAAGCAGATGAGGAGGAGATTCAGTAGACAATTCAATTGAGAACAACTAAAAAAAAAAGGGTCAACGTTTCGCCCGCAGGGCTTCATCAGAACTAAACAATGAAACAGCACACCACTGATACTTGAAAACCGGGAGAAGTGAAACCATGTT
>JBCCES010000192.1:0-2755 GCA_039030115.1 Myxococcota bacterium | reverse complement strand
GCCACGGACTTTTTGCGTTGTGTGGTGCAGCAGATTTTGCAACAACATGAACGTGAATTAACCGATGTGTTGGGTCGTGACATTGCTGTTTTGCAAAAAGTTCACAAGCCCTTTGTCCGTTTAACCTACGATGAGGCTTTGACCCAATTGGCTCAGCTGCAGCAAGAGGAGTCCGATCCGGTGCTCAAACAACAGTTGGACATCTCTTGGGGAATGGATTTTGGTTCTCCCCATGAGACAGCCTTGTGCCGCTTTTTTGATCGCCCCCTTGTGGTCACCCATTTTCCCGCCCAAACCAAAGCGTTTTACATGAAGCAGCACCCCGATGATCAAAAACTGTCTTGCTCGTTTGATGTGCTAGCCCCCGATGGCTACGGTGAGATCATTGGCGGTGGTCAACGAGAAGACGATATGCATCGTTTGCTAGAATCCATGAAACAGCACAAGTTACCTCAAGAACAATTCCAATGGTATGTGGATCTGCGCCGCTACGGCAGCGTTAAGCACGCCGGGTTTGGTTTGGGCTTAGAGAGATTGGTGGCTTTTGTGTGTGGCCTTGCCCATGTGCGAGAAACCATTGCGTTTCCCCGAACATTGGAGCGCCTTACACCTTAAGAAAAGGACTTGTTTGCGTGCGTTGCTGTCGCTTGCGAGCTCTTGCTTTCGCTGCTCTTTTTTTCAATTTGCGCTTTTGCGAAGGCTTAAGATAATACTGACCTTTGCGGATATCTCCAGGGATTCCCTCTTGTTCCACTTTGCGCTTAAAGCGCCTCAAAGCTCTTTCTACCGACTCTCCGTCACGAACCAACGTTTTTGCAGCCAACGACATCAACCTCCTTATTCTCAAACCTATTGCTTGGCTTGTGCTTTTGTTATACCGCATCATGAGGCAAAATGCACACGGTATTATTGGTTGTTAGCCAGTCGGATGAAGAATTTTTTTCAAAATCGTG
Source organism: Myxococcota bacterium (assembly GCA_039030115.1). GTDB lineage: Bacteria > Myxococcota > UBA727 > UBA727 > JABDBI01 > JBCCEX01. Next base: position 1,802 of record JBCCES010000192.1, on the reverse strand, counting down.
TGTGTGATACGGCACGCTCGGCATGATAGCTGGAGCGCACAAGGGGTCCGCTCTCTACATGGATAAACCCCAGACTGCGCGCGAAAACAGCCATTTGATCAAATTCTTCGGGTGGTACAAAACGATCCATGGGTGTGTGGCGCGGGCTGGGCCGTAAATATTGCCCCAACGTCACAATGCTGACCCCCGCGGATCGTAAATCGTGTAATGCTTGCTGCACTTCGCTCAACTGCTCTCCCAACCCCAACATGAGCCCGCTTTTGGTCTGTATATGAGGCGCTAATCGCTTGGCTGTGGCAAGCACGTGCAGCGAGCGCTCGTAGGTGGCTTTTGAGCGCACACGTGGTGTGAGACGCTTCACAGTTTCTAAATTGTGGTTAAACACAGATAAAGAGGGCTCAAGAACAGTGGCAATGGACTGTTGCTCGCCAGCGAAATCGGGAACCAAAACCTCTAGTTTGGCTTGTGGTAACTGCTCATGTACAGCCTGCAAGCAATGGGCAAAGTGTCCGGCACCGCCATCGGGCAGGTCGTCTCGTGCCACCGATGTGATCACCACATGGCGTAGTTGCATGAGTGCGGCTGCTTGGGCCAAACGCTGCGGCTCTTGCAGGTCAACCGGGTCAGGGCGCCCTGAGTCCACATGGCAAAAGCGACAAGCGCGGGAGCAGGTGTTGCCTAAAATCATAAACGTGGCTGTACCCCTTTCCCAACACTCTCCCATATTGGGGCATGAGGCTGATGCGCATACGGTGTGCAGATGTTTGTTTTCAACCAGTTGGCGCAACTGTTCGTAGTTTTTGCCGCTGGGCGCACGCACCCGCAGCCAACTGGGTCGTTGTGGAGCAGGGGGGGGGTTGCTGACAACGGGCAAGCCTCTTTTTTTGCTTGTTGTGATCTGTGTGGTTACCGATGTCACGAGATAAACCTCTCCTCTAACAAAAACAGCTGAAAGACAACATGTATTTCTTGACTAAGGCTCTGTGTTCCAAGTTTCAAGAGTCTGCTTGAGATCGGCCATGAAGGCATCTGCTGTCACACCATCGACCAAGCGGTGATCAAAAGAGAGACTCAGCAGCCCCATGGTGCAAATGGCCAGGGCTTCTCCGTTTGTCGTTTGTACCACTTTGGGGCGTCGTTCAATGCTGCCTACGCCCAAAATAGCCACCTGCGGTTGGTTGATGATGGGCGTAACGACCAAGCCACCGTGACTTCCTGGGTTGCTGATGGTGAACGTGCCACCAAAAAGCTCATCGGGAGCAATGCGGCGTGTGCGTGAGCGCTGGGCCAAGTCGGCAATGCTGCGTGCCAAGCCTCGCAGATTCATGCGGTCGGCATGGCGAATCACCGGTACCAGCAACCCGGGTTCTGGATCTTGAATGGCCACGGCGATACCCAGGTGGATCTCTTTTTTGAACAGAATTTTGTCCTGTTTGAGTTGAGCGTTGAGGTAGGAGTGGCGTTTGAGGCACTGGCTGACTGCGGCAGTTAAAAAGGCCGTGTAGGTGAGTGAGACGCCCTCTTGGGCGCGAAAGCGGTTTTTGTGCTTGGCGCGAACAGCCTCAATGCGGCTGTAGTCGATTTCAAAAAAGGTGGTCACATGCGCACTGGTTTGCTTAGAGGCAATCATGTTGTCCATAATGGCCCGGCGCATGGGGGTAATGGGTTGCTGCAGCTCGCTTTGTCCCGCAGCAAAGGTCACGCTGGGTGCTTGTACAGCAAGAGCCGGTGTTTGTTGCGTTGGCACAGCTCCCATTTGCATGCCGGTTTGAGAGGATGGCACTTGTGCGGGTCGCGATGCG
>JBCCES010000191.1:0-2755 GCA_039030115.1 Myxococcota bacterium | reverse complement strand
CTGACCATCCTTAGCAGTTACGATAACCTCACGATTACCACGCTTGATTTTCGGACTGAAGGCAATTACACCGTCAATCTCAGAAACAACTGCAGGGTTAGATGGATTACGTGCTTCGGATGATCATCAAGATGCAGCTGTAAAAACCGCGTCTGAAAAGACTGCGCAAAAAGAACAACTGATTCATAGACCAGCAGAATACTTTTTAACCCTGGCAGTTGGAGGTGATGAAAAGTCACGCCAAGAAATTGAAGCAGTCTTTGACTCAGGAAGCTCAAACCTCATTATGTGGGACAAAAAAAGTTGCAAAAACAATTCAGGCTGCAAAGAAAAAACATCCTACGATATGAATAAAGACAAAGGTGCCACAAAAGCCGGTAAAGATTTTTCGCTGGCATATGGCTCTGCAACGGCCACTGCAACCCCAGTACAAACCAAGGTAGGAGCTTTATGTGGGCCTCAGGCTCCGGCTGAAATTGGAGTGATTACACAAGGCCGAAATGCTCCTAACATATTAGGTGCAGCTTACAGCCCTATTGCCCAACCTGGCGAAGCAAAGGCTTTCTTTGATACATATTTTGAACAAACAGGTGAAGATCAAATTTTTGGCATGCTGTTTTGCGGTGCTAAGCTTGGCAGCCAAATTGAACTGGGTGCACGCCTTGAAGAACTGGCCGGAGACAATCGAGAATTTTCTTGGACCCCTGTCATTCACCAAACTTACTACGTCGTGCACGTCTTGTCCGCAAAAATAGCAGGAGAAACGGAAAACCTGGGAGAAAATTTTCCTGCTCCACCAGGCAAAGAGGAGAGAGGGGTGAGTAATGTAACTATTTTAGACAGCGGTGCTACATTCAGCCGAATTCCACAAACAGTGTTTCAAGCGCTTGTTACGAAGCTGAAAAATATCGCCACACAAAAGGGTGTTCCACTACCTGCAGGTTTTTTTGGAGAAACAGCTAGTTTAAAGGCCATTACAGCAGAAATGACAGCGAGTGATTTGAGCCACTTCCCAACCCTCGAGTTTCAGCTCATTGGAGGGAAAACGCAACAAGAAGCTTTGGCAGATAAAGAAGCCTCTTTTCAAAATGTTACAGACGAAACACCTATTACACTGAAACTCGGTCCCGAACACTACTTTAAAGTGATGGGCAAAGGCAAGAAGCATGCCAAACGTGCCTTTTCTTTTAGAGCAGGGACCAATTTATTGATCTTGGGTCAACCATTCTTCGAAAGTCACTATGTAGAAATTATTCGTAAAGACGATCAAGGAAACGCATACATTGGGTTTGCCAGCAATGATGGCCTGTGTGGATAGAAAAAAGATTCAGGTTTTGCGGCATGAGAGCAGCTTAGGCTTCCTGAGCTGCTGCTCCTTTTGTGTCAAAGCGATCTTCGCTTCCCACTGCTGCAAAATTGCTTGCGCTTCTTGTATACAAGGAGACATGCCTTCTTGTTGGGCACGAATCAACAAGGGGGCAATGGGTGAATCAGCACAAATGTGAACTCTACGCAAAGCATCTTTTGGCTCTTTCACATCTTGCTGTTGCAAAGCTGATGCAAGATCGCGAACAAAAGCCTGCAATAAATTGTGCGACTGCTCTAAAATGTTTTGAGGACACTGAGAGGCCAACTGAGGATGGTTCAAAAAGAGTTGCAAAAGCAGGTTATCCATTTCACGCCAACCTGGAACCGGCGTAGAAGTTTGCACTGCTCGTGTCTGCACGCCACGAAACTTGTTGCCTCTTCGATAAGATGCGATCTCTTGCTGCAGCGTCTTTTCGTGTTCTCCTAAAAGCTGCGCCGCCAAACGTGTGTACTGCTGCACATGCAATGCTCGGGCAGGGGCCGATAAAAAAGGGAGCAGCTCATCTAATTGCTTTAATCGTTGAGCCGGACTTGTACCAACTCGCTGAGCTATCTGACGAATGAGCATTTCTAGCGCATCAGGTGCTTGCTGAACTTGTTGGTCTAACTGTTTGCCCTTCCCCGAACAATACAGCTGGGCTGGATCGGATTGTTGCAAACATACATTACGCACACGAAATCCATGTTGCAGTAAGAGTAAAAGCGCCCGTTTGCTCGCAGACTGCCCTGCAGCATCTGCATCTAAACACAATATCACTTCACACGTGTACCGACGCAAAACCTCAACCTGCCTTGGCGTTAGACTGGTGCCACATGCAGAAACAGCGGCTTTGTTTAAACCTTGCAAAGCGATAACATCAAAATAACCTTCCACAAGTATCGCGGGTTCTCCTTGTTTGAGCAGTGGCAGAGCTTGCGGCAAACCATACAGGAACGAACTTTTGTCATACAGATCACTGGCAGGACTATTGAGATATTTAGGTTTTTGCAACTTGGAACCCCACGCGCGTGCTCCAAATCCTACAATGAGTCCCCGGGCATTTTGAAGGGGAATGGTAATGCGGTCAGCAAAAAAAGCTCGCTGTCCACCTGCGGTTATTTGTACCAAACCTGCTCGTGCGGCAGATTGGGGAGAAACATTGTGGTGACGTAACCATGTGAGTAATGCACTTGCGTTGTGGGGACAAAAACCAAAACCATAACAGGCAATTTGCTTCGCATCCAACCCACGCTCACGCGTTAAATAATTCATGGGACCTGCGGTTTTTCCTTCATGAGAAACAAGGCAACGCGTAAAAAAATCTCCTGCTAAACGCAACGTGTGTTGGTGCTGGGAAGAAACTTTCGGAATAGACTTGCTAGAGTCAGGAAGGGTTACACCAACTTG
>JBCCES010000190.1:0-2819 GCA_039030115.1 Myxococcota bacterium | reverse complement strand
GTAAGATGACAATAAAAACAACTATGTCAAAAGCTTTCTGTTCTAAAATACGTTTTGCTAGCAGCAAGGTGCACTCCTGTGTTTCGTACTTTTAAACAAATAAGCGGCCCATTTTCTTCCTAAGATGGAGCTTTACTCGTTTGATGTTTCTCAAGCTATAAAGAGTGCCCGTGAGTCTGAAACTATTTAGGTTGCAGCATAGGAAACCCAGGTGTATGAGACAGTTGCAATGCCTTAGTATTTGGGTCGCGTGTAATAAATAAAGCATGTGTGTGCGGTAGGGTTTTCAGTAGCTCGGTGGTTTGCTTTGTGCCCATTACAATGCTTGCTGTTGCCAAGGCGTCGGCTGTCATGCAATCGGGAGCAACCACACTCACGCTCACCAGGTTAGAAACCACGGGCGATGCTGTGCGGGGATCTAAAATATGGCAAACGGTTCTGTTGTTTTGTGTGCGGCAGTTGCGATACAGTCCGCTCGTGGCCAATGCTTGACCGTCTGCCAGCTGCACGAGGGCGATATGCTTGGGAGTGGAGGTTTGATGGGGCGCATCTGTATTTTGAGAGGGATAATCGGGATGCTCAATGGCAATACGCCAGGCCTGGTGCAAAGTGTTGGTGCCCTTCACACGAACTTCTCCTCCAATCTCTACTAAAAAGCTCTCAATACCTTGTTGCCGAGCTGTGTCGTATAGAACATCCACACCGTAACCCTTGGCGATGCCTGACAAATTGATGCGAACATGGGCAAATGGTTTGGATAGCATCAGTCCTTGTAATTGAATGCTGTTTTTGCCTGCGGTTTTTTTTATCTGTTGCACTGTATGAGCAGCTGGAATGTCAGCATGAGGTTCACTGGCATCAAACCCCCATGCATCGATAGCAGTGTGCAACGTGATGTCAAAGGCTCCCTGTGTCATGCGGCTGATTTCTAGCCCTCGTTTGACCACGTTGGCCATGTGTTGACTGATGGGGAAGCCGTGTGCGTTTTTGTGTTGATTAAAGCGAGAGATGATGCTGTTTTCTCGATAGGTGGACATGTGGTCATTGAGGATTTCTAGAGTGTGTTGGAATTTGTGTTTAAGATGTACCATTTGTGTTGCAGACAGAGCAGAATTTGAGGCGAGTTGTAAGCTGTAGGTGGTTCCCATTGTTTGCCCTTGAAGTACTTGCAAAGAGTTCACAGTGTCAACAGGAGGCTTGGTAAGCCATGCTGTGATAGTTACGACACAAAGTGTCGATGTTAATGCAGTAACAAGAGAGCCTATTCGCATCGCATATCAAACTAGGATACCATATTGTGGGTATTTATTGGTGTGCTGAGGTGTGAGTGAAAGAATGAGTGACGTGAAAAAAATAGATTCTCTGTTTTGCTCTTTTTGCCGTAAAAGACAGCAAGATGTTAAAAATTTGATTTCAGGTCCTTCTCATTACATCTGTGACGAGTGTGTCCATGTGTGTTGGCAGGTAATTCAAGGAGGGAAAAAAGAGGCTCCGGTTTCTTCAGGGAAAATCCCCCTGCTAAAACCCAGAGAGATGAAAGCATTTTTAGATAAATATGTTGTGGGTCAAGAAAAAGCCAAGCAGGTTCTATCGGTTGCCGTTTATAACCACTGCAAACGCATCAATATGCAGTTGTCTGAGTTAGATATAGAAATTCAAAAAAGCAATGTGCTGCTTGTGGGCCCCTCTGGAACAGGGAAAACATTGCTAGCAAGCAGTTTAAGTAAAATATTGAAAGTTCCATTTACGTGTGTGGACGCAACGGCACTAACAGAAGCAGGTTATGTGGGGGAGGATGTCACGAGCGTGTTGCAGGGATTGCTTGCGGCAAGCAAAGGAGATGTTAAAAAAGCTGAAAAAGGAATTGTTTACATTGATGAGGTAGACAAAATTGCAAGAAAAACAGCCTGTTCGGGGAACGTGAGAGATGTTTCAGGAGAGGGAGTACAGCAGGCTTTGCTGAAGTTGCTCGAAGGGACACAAGTGTATGTGCCTGTACGCAATCATCAACGCAACGGAAGTCCACGGCCTGTTCCCATGCGTACAGACGATATTTTGTTTATTTGTGCGGGATCTTTTACGGGGATTGAGACCATTGTGCATCAACGATTAGGTAAACATCGTTTAGGTTTTGATTCGGAAAAGACAACAACAGCAAATGCTTCTGTGATTGAGCAATCTGTCTCGTATCGATTGCAGCCGGATGATTTGATTGCTTATGGCATGATTCCCGAATTTGTCAGCCGTCTTCCAGTGGTTGTTACTCTCAACCCCGTTGCACAAGATGACTTGGTCGCTATTTTGGAAAAACCTAAAGATGCTCTTATTAAACAGTACAAGAAGCTTTTTGCTTTGGAGGGTGTTCAGTTGCATTTTGAACCCCAAGCTCTTCATGCCATAGCACAAAAAGCCATTGCTTACCAAAACGGTGCTCGTGGCCTGCGAACAGTCATGGATTCTGCTTTACTAGATGTTCTTTATCGAGTTCCTTTTTTGAGAAACTTGCACATGTGTACAGTCACAGAAGGCGTGATTCTAAGAGGAGAAGAGCCGGCTCTCTCTTTTCGCTCTCATCGTATGAGACATCTAAATAACCAGCCCTGCAAAACCTTTTGAAGACAACCTTGCTGGAAATTATATATAAAAGCGCCTGAGAAATCACGTGTTTCTTGCATTTTTATTTAAAAGAAATATAAATACAATATGACAGAAATATGGGAGGTTAAGATGAATATAAAAACTATTTGGCTATGTTGTTTGATGGTTGGCGTAGTAGCTTGTGGTGGTGGGGAAAACGACGGCGCAGGTACTAGCTCCCC
>JBCCES010000189.1:0-2839 GCA_039030115.1 Myxococcota bacterium | reverse complement strand
AGGGCTTGTGGATCGAGCAAGAAGGCCAGTGGGAATGGTCTCAAAAGCGCCCTGTTATCCACTTGGACATGACCCTAATTCCCCGCGCAACTCCTGAAGAATTTAACCAGGGGCTCGCTCTTTGGATGAGAGAAGTCATTAAAAAACATCAACTTACTCATAGCATTCAAATGGATCAATCCGCAGCGGGACTGTTGCGCGACACCATTCGGTATTTGAGCGAAGAGATACAACCGGTTCTGCTCATCGACGAATACGACGCTCCCCTTGTGGATCATTTGCGCGGTCACAGTGAGCAGGAGTGGAACGACAATCTCAAAATTGCCGAAGCCAACCGACAGATTCTCAAAGACTTTTACAGCGTTCTCAAAGCGCAAGGCGGCAACCTGCGTTTTCTGATGGTGACGGGCGTCAGCAAAGTAGCCCATCTGTCGGTGTTTTCAGGGCTGAGTAACCTCAACGACATCACATTGCATACACGTTACGATACCTTGTTGGGCTACACGCAAGAGGAGTTAGAGAGTAATTTTGCCAGCTATATTGAGCAGTTGGCCCACAAAGAGGGTGCCAGCAAACAAGACACCCTGGATAAAGTTCGGCAATGGTACGACGGCTACTGTTTTTCAGAAGCACGCAAGCATGTGTACAACCCGTTTTCGACACTGCTGTTGTTTGATCATCAGCGTTTTGTAGGGCACTGGTACGCCACGGGCACACCTACATTGTTAACGAACATACTCAAGCGCCATGGCCAGGTGCAGCCTGCCGACTTGGTGAATGCCCCATTGTCGGAGTCGGCTTTTACCAGCTATAAGCTCGAAAACATTCACGAAAGCCTGCTACCCCTCATGGTGCAGACAGGATATTTAACCTTAAAAGAGTATGACCGCACAACACGCACCTACACGTTAGACTACCCCAACCAAGAGGTACGTGAGGCATTTACCGAAAGCTTACTGCAAAGCTACACACATTCGGCTCAAGGCAAAACCATTAACGACGTTATGCAGCTGACACGGGCCTTAGAGAAAAATGATTTGCCCGAATATTTTATGGCATTGCGCCGTATTTTGGCTGGTATTTCTTACGAGCTGCACATTCCCTTAGAGCGCTATTACCAAACGGTGTTTTATCTGATCCATCAGCTATTGGGCTACTACATTGCCACCGAAGTGCATACGAACACAGGCCGCATTGATGCGGTGATTGACCTGGAGAAACACACCTATGTGTTCGAATTTAAGTTAGAACCAGGCAAACCAACACCTAGAGGTAAGCTACACAGTGACGCCGAAGATGTTGCTTTGCTCAAGGACCCTGTCAGTCAAGCGCAACGCGCACAAAGTCTTGCATCTGAACACAAAGCATTGGCCCAAAAGGCATTGCAGCAAATTCAAGACAAGCAATACCATGCCAAATACTTGGGCAAGGGCAAAGCCGTTACACTCATTGGTGCTGTTTTTACGGTCAACACGCTGCAAGGCGAGCCGGTGCGGCAAGTGACGGCTTGGGACACACACAAAATCTGATATAATCCTTTATAGGTCAAGGCAATTAAAGATGAACCAACATAACCAAGACAAGGCACAGCTGTGCATCAACACCCTACGGACCCTCTCCATCGATGCTGTACAAAAAGCCAATTCGGGGCACCCAGGAGCTCCTATGGCTTTAGCACCTATCATGTACTGCCTGTGGCAAGAGATGATGCGTTACGATCCCGCTCACCCCTCTTGGCCCAACCGAGACCGCTTTGTGCTGTCGAATGGGCACGCCAGCATACTGCTATACTCTATGCTCTATTTGGCCCGCGTCGGTCACCATGCAGCGCAAGAGGGAATCCAAGGCACACAGCAGGGTAGGCCTGTCACCCTAGACGACATCAAGGCTTTCCGTCAGTTGGGCAGCTGCACACCTGGGCATCCTGAATTTGGCATGGCCTGCGGCGTCGAAACCACCACAGGGCCGTTGGGGCAAGGCTTAGCCACCAGCGTAGGCATGGCCATGGCAGCTCGTTGGCAAGGCAATGCGTTCAATCAACCCGACTGCAGCCTGTTTGACTACCATACATATGCTTTGTGCGGCGATGGCTGCCTTATGGAAGGAGTTAGCAGCGAAGCAGCTTCTCTGGCAGGGCACCTGCAGTTAAACAACCTGTGTTGGATTTACGACAGCAACGCCATTACCATCGAAGGCAACACCCAGCTCGCCTTCACAGAAGATGTTGCGGCCCGTTTTACAAGCGCCAACTGGCACGTGCTGCATGTAGCAGATGCCAACGATTTGCCCGCTGTGCGCAAGGCACTTACGCAGGCCAAGCAGTCCCAAAAACCCTGTCTCGTTGTGGTCAATAGCCACATTGGCTATGGTTCGCCGAACCGACAAGATTCAGCCAAAGCCCATGGTGAACCCCTGGGAGAAGAGGAGGTGCGTCTGGCCAAACAGGCTTACAACTGGCCAACGGATAAACACTTTTATCTGCCCGATGGGGTACAGCAACATCTGACCGATGGCCTGGGCAGGCGTGGAGCCCAACAATACACACAATGGCAAGAACAGTGGACGCGCTACCAAACAACCTACCCGCAGCAGGCGCAACAGCTGCACTGTTTGCTTTCAGGCAAGCTGCCCGAAGGCTGGCAAAACAACTTGCCCCAATTTGACCAAGCGATTGCCACACGAAACGCGTCAGGGAAAGTACTCAATGCACTGGCAGGCAACATCCCTTGGATGGTGGGCGGCTCAGCAGATTTGGCCCCCTCCACCAAAACCTGGCTAACGTTTGACCAAGCTGGCGTGTTTCATTCTCCAAACACATCTCACACAAACTCAAGCACTT
>JBCCES010000188.1:0-2858 GCA_039030115.1 Myxococcota bacterium | reverse complement strand
TTTGCGTTTGTACTGGAGGTCTCAAGGGCGCAGAATCGTTTTTGTCGTGCACATGCTACAATACAAGAAAATCGAAGGAGGCGATGATGTTGGGCTGTTACCTCGACCCGAGAAATGATTATGCGTTTCGGCGCATCTTTGGTGACGAGAAGCGCGAGCACGTGCTGCGCCACTTTTTAAACAGTGTGTTGGAGTTACAAGGAGATAGGCAAATTGAGCATTTGCGCATTGCAGACCCCCATCAAGTGCCTAAGCTCAAAGACCATAAAGAGACGATTTTGGATGTGCGTTGCAAAGATCAATGTGGTCGGGAGTTCATAGTAGAGATGCAGGTGTCGGATCAAAAGGATTTTGAGCACCGTGCTGTTTATTATGTTGCTAAATCCTATGTGAACCAGCTGCGCAAAGGCGACGACTACACCCAGCTGCGCAAAGTGACTCTGTTGTCGATTTTGGACTTTCCTTTTTTAGAGGGTCCTGACTATTTGTCTACCCATTTGATTCTCGACAAAAAGACAGGGGAGCACAAGCTCAAAGATTTCGAGTTTGCCTTTTTGGAGTTGGCAAAGTTTCATAAAAAAGAGGATGAGTTGCGCACGATTGAAGAGAAATGGTCATTTTTTTTCAAATATGCTCACAAGACACCAATCCGTCACATTCCGTCAGCGTTGCATGACCCCGATATTGAAGAGGCCTTTCAGGTGCTGGAGGAGATAGGCCGTGACCAGTTGGAGACGCAACTGTATGAAAAAGCTGACATGGACCGAATGGATCGCACTTCTCAGCTGGCGACGAGTTATGAAAAGGGCCACAAGGAAGGACACAAGGAGGGCCACAAGAAAGGGCGTAAAGAAGGTGAGGAAAGGGGACTTAAACGAGGAAAACAGCAAATTGCCCGCAAACTACGCTCCATGGGGTTGGATGTGGCGGCCATTGCTAAAGCAACGGGGTTGAGTCACCAAGAGATTGCAGCTCTTGATCCATGAGATTGCATCAGATACTGAATTTGCTATATTTTCATGAATCAGAGCGCATCCGATTGCTGGGTGATATGTAGGGTCCCCGCATGAATGAAATCCAGGCAGAAAGCCATTCAGAGCATAAAACCGTATTAAAAGTAGCTAGGAGTTCCATAAGTTTTTCACCAGATAATAATTTTCCAGCCCCCATGGGGGCTGAATTTGCTTCATGCGGGGGCCCTGGGGTGATATGGAACGTGAATATTGAGGAGAATTGCACAATGCTAGGCTGTTATCTCGACCCAAAAAATTATTATGCCCTTCAATGCATTTTCGATGGTGAGAAACGCGAGCATCTGTTGCGGCACTTTTTGAACAGCATGTTGCATCTAGAAGGAGAGCATGTCATCGCACATATTCATCTCAATGGCTGTCATCATACACCTACGCTTCAGGATTCGGCAGAACGCATCTTGGTCATGCGTTATCGAGACCAAGCCGGTCGAGAATGTGTTAAAGAGGTACATGGCTACCGGTATTTACAAGATTTTATCCTCTCTCTCTTGCCGTTATCTTCGTTTGACAAGAGGCGAGATCACTTGAAAACAGCTGCAGATAAATGGTCGTACTTTTTTCAGTATGCTAGCGAAACCTATATTCGTGACATTCCTGCTGTGTTGCGAGAGCCTTACCTAGAAGAGGCTTTTAGTATTCTGGAACAGGTCGGGCGCAGCGAGCGACACATGGCCTTTTACGAAAAGGCTGAGATGGACCGCATGGATCTCCACTCTCAGATAAAAACACAATACGAAGAGGGGTTTAAAAAGGGGTACAAAGAGGGAACGCAAGCAAGAAAAGCTCTGAACATCGCGCGCGCCATGCGTGCATTGGGTGTCAGTGACAAAGTGATTACACAAGCAACCGGCCTGACTGTTCAGGAGTTAAAGGATTTGGGCTAATGGGTTTGTTGTTGCTGGCGTTTCCGTTGGGCTTTTCTTCTGTTGTTGTGTAGCCCGGCCATGATCGATTTGGTATACATAAACAGTCGGTTTTGTTTGTATATACCATGGCAGATACACGGTTTATTGGTGTTTTGGATTCAGGTGTGGGTGGACTACATGTTTTAGACCACCTGCATCGTGTTTTGCCCGGAGAATCCACTGTCTATTTGGCTGACACGGCCCGACTGCCTTACGGCAACAAAAGCCATCGTACTGTGGTGACCTATGCTCGGCAAGCTGCCTTTTTCTTATTGAAACAACAACCGTTGAAGTTGTTGGTTCTTGCTTGCAACACGGCAAGTGCTGCTGCTTTGAGCCATTTGCAGCAGGAGCTGCCGATTCCCGTTATAGGGACTGTAACAGCAACTGCTCAAGCGGCTTGTGCACAGCACCCCAAGCACATTGCTGTGTTGGCCACTGCCAAAACTGTTCAGTGGCAAGCTTATCCTAAAATATTGCTAGAAGAGGGATTTTCAGGCAGCGTCTACCAACAGCCCTGCCCTCTGTTTGTCTCTCTTGTAGAAGAGGGGTGGACAGATCATCCGGTTACTCAGGCGGTGGCGAAACACTATTTGTCTTTTGTGCCACGTGAAACAGATTTAATGATTTTGGGTTGTACCCATTACCCGCAGCTGCAACCCCTTTTGGCTCGTTTGGCTCCCCACGTGGCTGTCTGGATTGATTCGGGAGAGGTCGTTGCTCAACAGGTACGACAGCAATTGATGCACAGCAATGATTTAGCGAGCGGCAACCAGGGGCAACGCGAGTATTTAGTCACTGACTCGCCAAGGCGGTTCACTGAACTTGCAAAACAGTTTTTGAGTCGAGACATTGTGAGTGGTCAAGTAAAGCGTGCGGATTTGGCATAATGCAGCAACCATCTATTTATCAACGGGTA
>JBCCES010000187.1:0-2873 GCA_039030115.1 Myxococcota bacterium | reverse complement strand
CGCAGCCTTGCTCGGATGCCCGTCATTCGCATTCACGATCAAGTCTTCCGCCTTACAACCCCCAAACACCCGATCCATTGCTGCCACCGGAATGTTTTGGCCCTGCAGCCATCCCTCTAGTTTGCGCATGGCCACCCCGCTCCCCTTTACATCCCGCAGCCATGGAAACAATACCACACCCATCTTCATTTGCTTCTCCTCCGCCCACTCCGCAATTCTCTTCAGGTCCGCAAAATGCTTTTCCCAAACGAGCGGATCCGCATATGCCGCCTGCAAAAAATCATAATAATTCTTCCCCACGGCAGCATTCGGATACATCCAGGACAGGAAATTGAAGAAATACGAGCAGTCTCCAGGCCCAACTCCCGGACGCAAAGCATTCGCATCTTGCAAAAAGCCCGCCGGATCATGCCCCGCTTCAATCGCAGCCTTGTGAATGTCATTCATGTACCACACCAACACGACCGCATCCGCCGCAAACGGATACTTCTCCAATTGTTCCAACTCTCCACGCGGCCCCAATCCATTCTTCCCCAGATTCGCCACCAAAAAATCCTTCCCCAGCTTCTTTCCCACAACATCCGTGAAGCGATCCGCCGGATCTTCCAAACCCGAGCCCGCCGTAAATGAATCCCCAACGAACAAAATCGAGCGCTTACCCTCAAAATCCGAAGCCGTATGCGTCGCATCCCGATAACCGAGGGCATTCTCTTCCCAATAACGCTGAAACCAGATTTTGCTGGCAAAAGTATGCATGGTTTGGTGCGAACGCGCAACGAATAGAAAGCCCATCTCCAGAAATAAATACACGCTCAGCAACCCAATGACTGCCAATCCGGGCTTCATCGGCAACCAAGCCCGCCCTTTCTTTCGAATCCAGGCCATATGCACCCAACGCAGCAGCATCAAAAAGAGCAGCAAAATCGCGAGCACTCTGAGCACTGTAAATTTTCCCACTGCAATGGGATTCGAAAAATAAATGAGGAAGAAAACGCTGACAGTTGTTGTGGTGTAAAAGCCCAAATCTTCTTTCCAAAGCGTGGCGAAACCTGCCTTCTGTTGCCAGGCGTAAATGGCTGCGAACAAGCCCCAGAGGTCAAGTACCCGCAACATCCAGGGCGTATAATAGAGGAGATTGCGGTGCATTCCTGGTAAATCGACGAGACGGTCCTGGGTCAGCGCTGCGAATGTCCACTCATTCAACAGCAATACCAAAACGAGGCACAGCACTGGAAAAGGCCATATTTTTCGGTCCATTTTTTCCCGCGCCATCTGATATTATTCCGGCTTGCGTCCGGTGTGCCGCCCGTGACAGCAAGGTAAGGATAGCAGACGGAGCCTAAGCGTAGGGTGATCTGTGCTGTTACGTTTGTGTTAACATTGCCATAATTGACATTTTGGGCCGAAATTGTCACAAAGACGATCAAAATCAGCGCAAAGATCTCAGCAATCGAAAAGGACAATTGGAAAAACTATACCTCTGTTCACTAGAACTTGGTGCGATTTTTTTGTCGGTGTAGAAAACAAGTGCCTAGAGCGAAGAAGTGATCACACAACGCAAGGAAATGAGAGAACATTCAGATTTCTTTGCAAACAAGACCCTGGTCTTGAATTTTTATTTCGAACCACTGTTGTTGCTAAGAAAGGGGGTAGCATCAATGCTGTTTTCTAGCCCATTCACCTCTACTCCTTGGCTGTTAGACTTACTGGCAGGCAAACCCACAGCGAACTCCAGCTCCAAAGGTGCAAGCAAAACCAAGCTCCGGCCGCAGTCTCAGCGAACAGCACCACTCCCTGCTCAAGACACGTATTTCGTCCAATAGACCATTTGCACAATTACGTCAGGTGCCCGGTGTCGAATCTTTGTGCAAATCATCTATTCAGGACTCATCACTTGAGCTCGAGTAGACTGATGCGGTCCAAGCCACCAACCCACTGTTTGTAAACTCAGTAGGTGGCGAAGACAACGCCATGGGCACCAATTACCAAGTGCCAACCAAAGGCAGGGCCGCCACAAGAAATCCACGCGAAGCCAGCCAGTCAGTGCAGGTGCCAAACCACTAAACTGCAACACTGAATCCCGCTAAATCAGAGGGGTCACAAACCCAAGGAGCAGAGGTCAATGAGCTAGAAAACAGCGTTGCTGCTACCCCCTTTCTTAAAAATGTATTTGTGACCTCGAAGAAGTCTACGCTAAATACTTCAATTGAAAATTGGTCTTGCTCGACGATTGTAGACAGGTTGTTTGCACTTCCCTTTCAGCGAACGGGTTTGTGATTTAGCGGCACCTGGGCTGACTGGCTAGCTGGCTTCGTGTGGATTTCTGGTGGCGGGATGTTGTGGCAATCATGCTTTTGGTTGGCACTTGGTGATGGGTGCCCATGGTGTTGTCTTCGCCACCTGCTGACTTTATAAACAGTGGGCTGATGGTTTGGACCACATCAGTCTACTTAAGCTCAACTGATGAGTCCTGAATTGGATGCAAAGATGATGACAACCAAGACATAAAAGTCAAGCATAAGGATGAAGGTAGGAAACCGCTGAGAGATCTTTTCGTTGAGGAGGTGCTGCACGACAGGCATCACAACGGCGCCATCCTTGAGCCAGTCTGGCAGGGACTGGAGTGCGGTGAAAAAATCAGCGGTCGGTGTTGGCTCTGCGTTGAGCAAGTATTCGAGGCACTTTTGGACGTTTCCGTGGCCTTCCGCGTGCTTGCTGACGGTTTGACTGAAATCGGCAAGAATACCTGACCACCATCTCAATGAAGTGACTGAGATAGAGTTGTTGATTGCCTTCCAGTAACAGGTGCAGTTGGAAATCTGGACGTGGATGGTGTCTCAGCTGCCAGGCTAAGTGATTTAGATGAGAGAGGT
>JBCCES010000186.1:0-2874 GCA_039030115.1 Myxococcota bacterium | reverse complement strand
TACCCAATCAGGAGGTGCGCATTGCCTTTCAACGGTTGGCTCTGCATTGGTTTCAGCACATTCCTACAAACCCGTTGCCCACCATGCTGCAATCGTTGTTGGTGGGAGATGTTGACACATTTGCCGAGCACCTCAATCGCCTGATTGCTTGTACACTTAGCTTCTTTGATTTAGGGGGCAGTCAGAGTGAAAAGTCCTACCACATGTTTATCTTGGGCCTTTTGTCACATTTAAGCGGTGATTACAAAGTGCGATCCAATCGCGAGTCGGGTAAGGGTCGGCCTGATTTGCTGCTGATTCCGACGGATCCCCAAGAAAAATACCCCGGCATTGTGATGGAATTCAAAATTGCCGATGCCGAAGATCAACTGCAGCAAGCAGCTCAAAGGGCGCTGGAGCAAATCAAACAAAAAGATTATATAACGGAGTTCCGCGACCACCCGCCGTCGGGTGTACTTCAGTTGGGCATCGCTTTTTGCAATAAAAAAGCAGCGGTTGCACACGACTCCTCCCCATCATAAAACGCAACCCTACCTTACATAACAAATAACGTAAGACAGAAATTTCATGTTTTTTCGCTACCCGATTGCAGCCATTTTTTAAATGCATCGAGCTGCCAAGGCCGACCCAAAAAGTCCTGCACCAATTGAGCAGCATCTTTGCTGCCACCGGGCGCCAAAACTGTGTCGCGATAGCGCTGGGCAACATGGGTGTTCAACAAACCCCCTTGCTGAAACAGCGTAAAGAGATCCTTTGCAATAGCCTTAGACCACATGTAGGTGTAATACAGTGCCGAATAGCCTCCCAAATGGCCAAAGCTCAAGTGAAAATAGGTGTCGGGCACGTAGGCAAAAGGGCTGTAGCGCTTTTGCAACTGCTGCAACACAGTGAGGAGATCTGTTTTTGCTGCTGCAAGATCTTGCTGATGAAGCTGCAAGCTCAATGCTGCATAAAACATCTGCTGACGTACATCGAGCCCTTTGCCAAATTCCTGAGAACGTCGAAAACGCTCGATCAACTGCGTGGGGATGACTTCACCTGTTTCGTAGTGATGCGCAAACCGTTGCAGCACTTGCGGTTCCATCACCCACTCTTCAAGCAGCTGTGACGGGGCCTCGACAAAATCCCACTCGGTTGCCACACCCGAAAAGCGCATCCAGGGCTGCTGCTGCCCGCCAAAAATATGGTGCAACAAATGACCAAACTCATGAAAAAATGTCTCCACATCTCCGGGCTCCATGAGAGCTGGATTGTCGTCAGAAGGCTGAGGAAAATTACACACCAAAACACCGTGAGGCAGCTGCCGATCTTTCAAGCCGCTGACCAAAGAAAATTGCGCGGCGTGCTTGTATTTACCCTCACGCGGGTGCAGGTCGAGGGAAATGCGCCCAATGGGTTTGGTGCCGTCGTGTTGGTACACATCGTACACTTGCACCGATGGATGCCACACATCAGCCCCCGGTGTAACCGGCTCATAGCGCACACCAAACAACTCGCCCGACAGTTCCAACAACCCTTGCTGTACCTGCTTAAAAGGAAAATAGGGCCGCATCTGTTGTGAACGAAAAGAAAATTGTTCTTGTTGCACCTGCTGCTGCAAATGGGATCGTTCAAAAGAATGAACCGTCTGCGCTTGCGGATCGTGTTGCCGTTTTTGCCCAAGCAATGCATCGTACTCTTTGCGTGACAACGCGGCAGCAAGCTGGGCCATCTGTTCAATAAACTGCTGCACGTTTTGTGGATTTTTCGCCATTTTGTTACCGGTTGCATACGCGGCATAAGACGAAAACCCCAGCAAATCGGCTAGCCGATGGCGCTTGGCAAATAGGTCTTGCAAAACAGGCGCATTGTGGGGATGCCCTCTGCGCACAAAGGCAAACCACAACTCCCGACGCCGCTTGGCACTTTTGGCATAAGCCATAAAGGGGATAAAATCGGGATAATCTGTACTGATGCGAATATGGCCTTCGGCAGTGGGTTGACGGGCCTGTATATAATCTTGAGGCAGGCCATCCAATTCATCGACTGACAGCAGTGTGATGTGCCGGCTGTCTTGCCGGATATTTTGTTCAAATGTCTGCTCCAATTTGGTGATTTCATCGTTGAGTTGCGCAATGCGGGCACGTGTAGCGTCGTCGCGATCCACACCGCTTCTTTGAAAATCTTGCAAGGTTTTTTTGAGCATGCGTTTGGCCAACGCATCCAAAGGCTCCGCGGGCACAGCTGCTAAAGCGTCGTAAAGTTCGCGATTTAAAGACAGTTGCGTTGCTAACTTCTTGGCTTGTTGCTCGCACGCCTGGGCTTGCTCACGCACAGCTTGCTGTGGGTGAACGTTGTCCAATAAACTTGTTTTGCCCAAGATCGCATCCAAATGCATGAGCATGTCGTTGTAGGGCAACAATGTATTTGCCTGGTTTCGGCTCTCTGTCACAGAAACAATTTTTTGCAACAAACGTTGCACAGCGCCAAGGTGCCGCTCACACTCTTGCTGCAATGCATGAACTTGCTCAGCTGGTTGGTTGCCTGTTTTGTTCATGTTTCCCTAAAACGGCAACTCGTGAGCCGCTTGTTCAATTTCATCCACAACGTCCGGCTGAACCTCTGTGTGCTCAAATTCAACGGGACTTGTGCTCAAAATAAAGTAAATCTCTGGTGATGCACGCTTGCCCTGAATGGACGTGTCACCCAAATCAAGCACTGCAGGTGCGGCAAAACCATGCACTGCCCCCAAAAGCATGAACAAAACCCAGCCAACGCTTTTACCAAAGGCAAACCTGCCGAATAGGGACTGCTTCATCATTGGGCATCACCTCCTGCTTCTTGCGGAGAGTCTGCTTGCTGTTGCGGTGCATCGGGTTGCTGTCCCTCGCCTTG
>JBCCES010000185.1:0-2875 GCA_039030115.1 Myxococcota bacterium | reverse complement strand
CATCCTTCGTTTCAAATTCAAATTCAGAAGCCACCAATGTAGCGGTTTCTTGATCGACAGACTGGTTAATGGTGACCATCATGCCCATCTCCATGAGCTTTGCTACCACGGCAGAAGCCTTAACAGACATATGGTGCGCTAGTTCACTGACGGCAATGGGACCACTCAGTTCAATAACGCGTTTATGAGCATGGGTTTGTACTGTAGAAGTTTGTGGTTGGGCAGCCCTGCTCTTACCTGTTTTTCTTCTTCTGGATTTGGATGACCATATGTCTTGCCAGTCTGCCTTTTCTTGGTCGCGTTGATGCCACTGCCCAGAAGATCGACGCTTACCAGAGGGATTTCTGTTGACGAGTCTTCCTCTCAACCCCTCAGAAGGAGGAACACCTCCAATGGTTACTTCTCGCACGCGTGCAGGTGTGGAACGCGCAGGTGCAGAACGCGCGGGCGCGGAAGTTGAAGTGGATGGAGAAGCGCGTTTTTTGCCTGGGCTGCCAAAATCTTTTCCTTCGCCTGCCAAACGAGCACGGATGGAATTTGCATCAATCACCCGCACAACACTGACAGCACCACTAGATTCTTTAGCTTGTGTGGACTTTTCTGTTTCCAGTTGATCAGCCGACGGGGGAGAAGGCTTTGTAGGCGGTGGTTCGGCTTGCGATGGAGGAGTTGTTTCAACAGACTGTTTAGCAGGAGCCTCCTCTTTCTTTGCGCTGGAATCAGAAAGAGTTTGTTCAACGGCCGGTGTTTCCAGTGTACTTTCACTGCTGCGTTTACGTAAAAGCGTCCGTGGACGAGAGGGCTTTTGCTGTGGTGTAGACATTGGTACACCCAGAGCTTTGCAAGCTTCTTGCTCATCTACATTACTCGAATGGGTTTTTACAGACAGACCACAGGCATTGAGCTTTTTTAAAAGTTCTGTATTGGCCATTTTTAATTTTTTAGCCAATTCATACACACGCAACTGCGTCATTTTTTCTCCTCACAAGCACCTTCTGATAAAGACAATTGCAAGCGGCAAAGTCTGCGAAGATGAAACAATAAACATGTCGCTAACCCACCCGACAGTACAGCCACGCAACCCACTTGTTGTTTTCCTAAGCAAGTTCCCATTTCTTGCTTCGTGACAGGAGGGCAAAGGGTCTCAAGCTGTGCATCGTGCTCAACAAGGTATGCGGACAAAGATTGAGATGTTTTTTCGGAGAGATCACAGGCACATATAAAAGCCTTGGTTTTACTTTGCTGCATGGCTTGTAAACAGCGCTGTTTACCAAAACAACATTGACCAGCACGATAAGCCAACCCCATTGTTGATAACACCTGCTTTTTAAGCAACTCACACATATGCTCACTTAACGACATCGCATCCTTCGCCACAAACGCCCGTACCCGTAAACATCGAGCAAAAACCCGCCTCTGCAAGCTTCGTTGCACACAAAGCCATTGGGGACACACCCACGCACCGCGACCTTGTAGTTTTGCCCTCACATCAAAGGCCAACTGCCCTTGCGGGCTGCACACAAAACGCAACATGAGTTGTGTAGGCAACGTACTTTTACACCCCGCACAGGCTCGCAAACAATTTTTCAGGCCCTCTTTGGCCATTTGCAGCAACATCCTCCCTTTCTCAGTAACATCGTAATACTTTGTTACTTCATTAGTATCACACAAAGACCTGCCGGCGGCAAAATTCCTTGCTTTTGCGTAACGAACAATAAAAAAATGAGAACGCAAAACGATTAGGGGATATGCTTCGCGTTGTGCGATTCAAACAGCTGACCATTTAGCCCGTTGGGCAGCTTGCTGTCTTTTCAGTGCTTCATCCAACAGTTTGTAAGGATCATTTTGCTGCGCCTGTTTTTCTAATTCCTGAGCCTGTTCTCGCATCTGGTCTGTGACATTGGGAAAGTCATATTCAAAACATGCGCATTCTTTCCAAATCGACCACACGCGGGCCAATCCATCCATCTGTTCTATTGCCCACTTGCTAAAGGCAAGCCCCGTGCCACTACCCCCTGGGGTTTGGCTAAATCCCGCCGTAAACACAAACGGCAATATCCACCCCACAATGCCCTCTCCCGTGTTGTAAATGCTAAAACGATTGCGACCATAGATGCGCTGCACACGTATTTCGATGTAATCGTTGGGACCACTGTGCTTAATAGCATTTTCCACTCCATTAACAACAACACTTCCCAGCATGTAGGCATTGCCAAACACCTCAAAGTCTTCTTTAATGATGATACGTAAACGCTTTCTCGCTTCTCCAAAATTGGCAGTGCTTAACCCCAAGCGCACACACTTGTTCATAGACACAATCTCCCGTTTGGGAATGTACTGCAGCGGGTCATGGGTTTGATCAATGAGCTCATTGAGAAAGTCAATGTTGCCCTGGCAGGAGATTTTGAGCGTGTGGGAACGTTGCTTAATGGTTGCACAAAACCGCTGGATAACCTGTTTTTCTGCAGGACTGGCAACAGGCAATGCGCTGATCGCATCTGATAATTTGGCAGCTTCTTCCTCCGTTTCATCGCAACTATCCCGGCAGTTAATCAACGGCCGCTTCGATTCATGGGCCGCTGTAGCCTGCTTGACTTTCAGCACGGCCACTTGGGCACGCAACGGCATGTCGCGCCCCCGCAACAGCCACTTGGTTCCCCACACAATCACAGCGCTCATACTCACAATCCCCCACCCCACCTCGCCTAAAGAGCTCAGCCAGCTGTTGTCCCCTCCTTCCAGCTTGTACAAGCCCCACCCTAGCGGTGGGAATGGTTCCTAGCACGTTATCCCTACACTGGGCGTGAACAATGTCGTTCGTTGTACATGCAGGATCCACGAAGGGTCTGGTAACGAGCAATGCGAAACGCCCAAT
>JBCCES010000184.1:0-2880 GCA_039030115.1 Myxococcota bacterium | reverse complement strand
GTTCCAATTCACTCCCTTCAATGGTCTCAACGTGGTGATCCCCTACATGGGTGATGGTGTAGGTCACTTGCCCAGAACGTATATCTTTAGAAGGAAATAGCTCTGAACGCAGCTTTACACGATCAAACAGACCCATCCACGGCAAAAACCGGTAGCGGTAAATGGTATTGAACGACCAAGTATCTTCAGACTTGATAAAGCGCGGCAAGGAGGGTACACGGATAAATGCTTCGAAAATAGACAAATCGGCAAACCACTCGTGCGGGTCGGCAATGTATCCCAAACCCAATTGAAACGCCCCCCCCAAGCTGGCGTAGTGGCCATCCTCTACCTCCAATCTGCTATGATTCACTGTCCAGCTGGGCGCTGTTCCTACCAATACCGACCATCGAAACCCTGAGTCATCTTGCTGTGGCTGCTGATCTTCTTCATCCTCTTCCCACTGAACAGATTCTAAGGAAGGCAACTGATCTTCACTTTGTTGTGCGTAGCCATAACTAGAGAAAAAAAGCCCTAAAGCAACAAACAGATGCTTTCGCCAGCAAGCAGACATAAACCTCCTATCCCATCTAGACCGAAACTAGTTGTAACACAAAAAATAAAAAACACAACTACTTCTGCGTCTTATGAAAGGTAAATTCTCTCAAAACAATCAAAACATATTTGCCTTTAAAATTTCCTGTCGGAATTCCTAGAAATTGGCAGACGTTTTTAGACTAAGGAAAACAGCTTGAACAGGCATGAAAGGTCAATTAACTCAAGAACACCATCTCCGCTACGTTTTGCGAAGCATTGCACCCGAAGACATGAGCGACATCATGAGCTTGGCTAGCCATTTAGATAGCATCAACTTGCGGCCCAATACAGATCAACTGCAGCAACGTATTCAACATTCGCAAAACTCCTTTTCGCGCCGTATTACGGATTTAGCCCAATGCATCTATATGTTTGTGCTGCACGATATGCTCGACAATCGCGTAGTCGGTTCGAGCCAGATTATTGCTCGTTGCGGCACCTCTCATTCACCTCATGTCTCCTTTTGTGTTCAAGAAAAGAGTCACTGCTGCCAGCATCTTCGCCGCTGCATCAAACATCGGGTCCTGAAACTCCACTGGGATCAACAAGGCTTTACACAACTGGGGGGTTTGGTGCTGCAGCCGACACATCGCAGACATCCCGAAGCGTTGGGCAAACAGCTCAGTTATGTGCGTTTTGCCTGTATGGCCATGCGACCCCAGCTGTTTTGCCCTCTTGTCATCGCCGAACTGTTACCGCCACGGGACCAACAAGGCCACTTTGCGTTATGGGAAGCTTTAGGCAGACATTTCACATCCATGTCTTATGCAGAAGCCGACGCACTATCTCACACCAACAAAGAGTTTGTAAACAGCCTGTTTCCACAAGACCCTATCTACACCTGTTTATTGCCCGAAAAGGCTCAAAGGGCGATTGGAACAGTAGGTGCTGAGACACAACCTGCGTACAGCTTACTTAAGCGCATCGGGTTTCGCGATACGCCCTACATCGACCCCTTTGACGGTGGACCTCATCTACATGCCCTGCTGAACGACATTGTTCCGATTCGCCAAACTCAACAGGTGGTGCTACAAGTTGCTTCATCGAGAGATTTATCGCAGCATCCTACATGGGGAATGGTAGCGTTATGGCAACCAGATGCCACCAAGCAGCCTCCATTCATTGCTTGTGCCACACCGTACATGAGAACTGGCAAGCAGACGGTGGCGCTGGGAGAAGAGGTTTTCAACCATCTACACCTCCAACCCAATGACCGCGCCTGGCTGCTACCACTGTCTGCATAGGCGCGGCAACACCATCGCGTCTCTAAGCACCGCACGCGAAATTTGCACAGTACTTTGAACTCAGACAGCCCAATGGGCAAAGGTTGTAGTGACATGCTAAAATTCCTGTTGTATTCGCTTTGCAGTCTAACAAACCCAGCGAGGCAACGACAATCATGTTCTTGCAATAGCACAGCCTAGGCTAGCCTAGGCAGCCTGTGACGCAACACATTTTTGGGGCGAGTGTCTTGACCAAGTTACTCGCAACACACACAATAACAGCACACGATAAGCCAAAGTGGTGGAATTGGTAGACGCGCCGGACTCAAAATCCGGTGACCCTTGGGTCGTGTGGGTTCGAGTCCCACCTTTGGCATCAACCTGAAAAAGGCTCTAATCCCTCGCTGCCCAACGCGCTTGCTGAGCCTCCCGCTGTTTTCGCAAGGCCTCATCAAGCTGTTTGTAAACATCCTCTTTCTCGCTACGCCGCTGTGCCTCCTGCCGTCTCTGAGCAGTGACGCAAGGAAACGTGTATGCAAAACAGGTCGATTTGCCGGGCATGGACCACGCCCTTGCCTTTCCATCCATCTGCTCAACCGCCCATTTGCTAAAAGCCAGCCCGGTGCCCGTGCCACCTCGGGCGCGGGTAAAGTCCAAATCAAACACGTGTAACACATCTTTTTCGAGCGTCGTGCTGCTGGTGTTGTAAATGCTCACCGTATTGCCCTCTTCCCGTCGCTGCAGCCGAATCTCAATCCGATCGGTCGGTTTGCTGTTTTTTACAGCGTTTTCTGTCGCATTGATCACCACATGGGCAAGCAGACCCATATTACCCACCACTTCGAAATTCTCACTCGTATCGACATGGATACGGGCATGGTGGCCGACAAAATTACCCGTGCGCATAGCCAAGTCCACACAGTCGCTCATCTGCACCACTTGGCACTTCGGAGTGTATTGCAAGGGATCTTTGGTGTTGCCAATCAGATCAGACAAAAAATCAATGCCCTCTTGGCTGCCTGTGGCAATCTTACGCGCCCGTTGCTGCAAAGTTGCACAAAGCTCCTGCAACCGATGCTGC
>JBCCES010000183.1:0-2925 GCA_039030115.1 Myxococcota bacterium | reverse complement strand
CGTTTTTCCCTTGTCTTGTCTCTTTCTTGGGCCCGTAAGCATCAGGAGAAGAGACATGTCCGCACGTTGCCCCTATCAAAAAGCCTATGCCCCTTTGTTGCAGCAACACATGCGTCAAGGGTTTTCGTTGGAGAGCTTTGCCGGTTTGTGCACCAGCACACAGAAATTGTTGCCCGATGCCTCCTATGCCTGGGTGCGAATGTTTCCAGCGTTTACGAAAGAACCTGTGAGCGTATCGACGGTGCGTGAGTGGTTGCAGCGCCATAAGAGTTTTCGCCAAGCTTACGAAAAAGGAGAGGCAGAGAGTGTGCTGTTTTACGAGAAGCGTTTGTTGGATGGGTTAGACAAGCATGGTGCGTTGTTTGTTTTGAAGACACGATTTTCGAAGGTGTATGGGCTCCAGAGGGGCAATGAGAAGGAGGTTCATGAGGAAGGGGAGCAAGGATTTCGGATTCAGGACATCAATGATCCGCAGGAGCTGTTTCGGATTGCGCGGTTGGGCCGTCGTGCGTTTCGTGGTCAAGGTTGTTGTCGGAGGGGAGAAAAACATCTGCCTAGCAAATGAGAGGAGTTCCCTGCCCTGTATTTAATGTACGCGCGCGTACCTTATAATAGGAAAAAGGAGTCTGGGGTTGTAAAAGCCTTGACGAAAAATGTGTTGCGGGGGTTATTTTGGTCGCATATGCAGAAATGGTGGGGCTGAGGTGTTGTGTGGTTGGGGATGGGGGAGAAAACATTGCGTATAATTCTAATTGCACGCAATGTTTTCTCCCCTTAGCATGACTTATACGATATGTTTAACAGCTTAACTGGAGAAAAACATTGCGCATAATTATCCAACCTCCTTCCACCATCGATCAATGGATGCAATCCTTCTTCCAACACCTGCAACAAATCGATGTCGCATACAATACACTCATCGGATACAAAAGAGACTTGGAATGCTTTTTAACCTTTTATCAAAAGGCCTACTCCCATCAAGACACCTTCGCCTATCTCCAACCAGCCGATATTGTCCACTTTCGGCAAACCATGCTGCACGAACACAAGCTGGCAGCCACCACCGTCAACCGACGTCTCCACGCCCTCAGACGCTTTTGCCGTTTTTGTCACGACAACGGTTGGCTGCAAGATAACCCCGCCACGCACGTGAGATCCATGCGCCACTCCAAGCGCTCCCAGCCCAAGGGGTTGGGGATTCGGGAGACCTTCGCGCTCCTGCAAGCAGCAGACCCCAGGAAGAAACGGTTGGGTGCCCGCAACCATGCCCTCATTCAGCTGTTCTTACAAACCGGTCTGCGTGTGAGTGAAGTGTCCGGCTTGTTGGTGGGGGACTTGGTGATGTATGACCGTTCGGGCTGTGTGCATGTGCGCGACGGGAAAGGGCATCGTCAGCGTACGGTTCCTTTGAACGCCACGGTCCGTCGGGCGATGCGGGAGTACTTTTTAACCCGTCAGGGTTTGCAGGCGCAGGATGATGCCTTTGTGAATGAGAGAGGGCGGGGGTTATCGATCCGCAGCATCCAACACACGGTGAGTCAGATAGCTCAGCAAGCGGGCTTAGGAGATCGGCAGGTGTCTGCGCATACGTTGCGACACACCTTTGCTCTGAACTATTTACGCGATAATCCAGGGAAGCTGTCGGAGCTGGCTCGTCTTTTAGGGCACGATTCCGTCGATACCACCACCATCTATGCCTGCTCTTCTGAGCAAGACATGGCCGAGGATCTAGAACGCAGTCGATTCAATACAGAAAAAGATCTTGTCGACAGAAGATGATACAATTTTCCCATGCGTTACTTTAATACCGCCGGTCCTATCAATCCAAATGAACATTACTGCTTGGATCCACTCCAACGGTGGGATTTGGACGAAGTCTTATCTCTGATTCAGCAGAAGAAGTACTTTCTTGTGCACGCACCGCGCCAAACAGGAAAAACGACCTGCTTGAAAGCCTTGGCTCGTTATCTCAACGAAAAAGGCGAGTTGCATTGTGTGTATGCGTCGCTGCAGCAGGGGCAAGCAGCACGCCAAGATGTAGACAAGGGCATTGAAGCTGTTCTAACACAAATTGCAATCGCAGCGCAGCGGCAGTTGCAGGATGATTTTGTGTTGCAGCGCTGGAAAGGGCTTTTTGAACACGTGGGCGCTGTGAGTGCGTTGTTGCAGATGCTAACGCAGTGGAGCGAGGATGCTGGCAAACCGATTGTGTTGTTGTTAGATGAGATCGATGCTTTGGTAGGCAACACGTTGATTGCTGTATTACATCAGTTACGCACAGGCTATTGTGATCGCGACATGGCCCCCTTTCCCCAAAGCATTGTGTTGTGCGGAATGCGTCATTTGCGAGACTACCGCATGGAGTTGGGTGAGGAGGGCAAACAGGTTTTTGCGGAATCGAGTCCGTTTAACATTAATTCGGAGTCGTTGCGATTGGGAGATTTTTCGTTAGGGGATGTTCGCAAGTTGTACGCCCAACATACACAGGAGACAAACCAGCAGTTTGAGGAGGGTGTGTGTGATCGTGTATTTGAGCTGACACAGGGGCAGCCGTGGTTAGTCAATGCGTTGGCTTATGATGTCTGTTTTCGGAGTGCGGCTGGTCGGGATCGCAGCAAGAGCATTACCGTGCAAGACGTTGAATTGGCCAAGGAGAAATTGATTCAACGCCGTGAAACCCATTTAGACCAGCTGATGGCGAAGCTAAAGCAAAGCCGAGTCAAACGGGTGATTGGCTCGATTGTTAGTGGTCAAGATTTGGAGATGCGTGCGCAAGATGTGGAGTACTGCAAAGATCTGGGTCTTGTACGCAAAGACGAGACCAATACGCTAGTGATCGCCAACTCGATTTATCGGGAAGTGATTCCTCGTACTTTAGTAAGTGGTTGGGAGGAGCGGATTTCAGCGCGGGTACCCATGTTGTCG
>JBCCES010000182.1:0-3020 GCA_039030115.1 Myxococcota bacterium | reverse complement strand
GCAGGTGGATAGGACTAATTATATAACAAATAAAATTTGTCTGGCATTCTTTGTGATGACTCAAAAAAAGTTGTTTGTGTTCGGGAATGAATTGCTGTGGCCAATTTGTTATGGCTGTTAAGGCAAAACAAAACAGATGGAGGTATGCGATGAACAAGTACATGATAGCTTATGGATTGCTGGCCGGTGGCCTATTGATAGGGGGTTGTGGTGATAACGAGTCGGACAGCAGTGCAGAAACAGCAGAGTTGGGTATTAAGGCAGGAACGGTCTTTAGCAAGTGTGCAGAGTATCAAGTGAGAATGCAAAAGAAATCGATCTGTGGCAGTCAGAAAAATTATGTAAAGGCGTGCGAAGATATGATTGGGTTTACAATTAGGAACCCAGCAAAGTGCATTAAAAGACAGATGTGTAACTATCTAATATATACCCCCGTTTGTAGCGGGACAAGTTTACTGCAACAGACGTCAGGGGGATTCGGGACAACCACCAGTCCCACCTTCACAACAGGAGCTCTACAGACACAATCCGAAGCAAACCGGTTTGGGACAATTTGTCAACAGCTAAGTACATTTTGTGAGTGAAGCTTGTGAAAAACAGTGCCTTTCATGGCCGCCGGAGAGCGCTGACACTACATGCTGCTCTGGGTGATCTTGCTGGTTTTTTGTTGCCAGACCGTTTGCCAGCAGCCTCAAAAGTGTCTACCCATGCTTTGGGCATTATCGCCCGTACACAAAAAGGACTCTTTTGGCAACAGATGAAAAGTTATATTGTGGTATTAGTATGAGGTTACACCATGAAACAGAGCACAAGCAAAATGAGTGGGATAGTTTTGCAACGGGATGTGCCTGCTATTCTGATCCCCGATGGGTTTCCTGTGCTGCTCAAGCGGGGTGAGCAGGTTGATATTACACAAGTATTGGGGGGGAAATTCACCGTTCAGGCCACTCAGGGGCAATTGTTTCGTGTTGAGGGGCATGATGCCGATGCACTAGGACAAGAGGTTCCCCCCATGTCTCGGGCCACACAAAGCGCCTCACAAGGGCCGTTGTCTGAGCAGGTTTGGCACCAATTGAAGCAGTGTTATGACCCTGAAATTCCAGTGAATGTTGTGGAGTTGGGTCTCATTTACGGTTGTGATCTGGCAAAGCAGCCCGACGGCACACAGCATGTGCATGTGCGCATGACTCTAACGGCCCCTGGATGCGGCATGGGGGAGGTATTGCGGCAAGATATTGAGCAAGAGTTGTCTGCCTTGCCCGGTGTGAGTGGCGTTAGCGTGGAGTTGGTATTTGATCCTCCCTGGGACAAGAGCCGCATGTCAGAAGCAGCACGGCTGCAATTGGGGCTGGTGTAGCCTCCTGCTTTTTGTTATTGATTGTCGATATCTGAGTTGCCTTGCAGTTTTTTATGAAAGGGCTGCATGGAGAATGGTCGCCCTAAAAAGTCTTGCACCATATCTGTTCCATCTTTGCTTGCACCTGGTTCTAAAATAGTCTCGCGGTACTGTTGGCAAACGTCTTGATTCAGCGCGCCCTGGCGTTGAAACTCGCTAAAGAGGTCTTGTGCGATCACCTTAGACCATAAATAGGTGTAGTAAGCAGCAGAGTATCGGCACAAATGTCCAAAATTCGCATAGAAACGGCTTCCTGGAACAAAATCAAAGATGTGGTGTTGTTGCCAAATCTCTTGCTCGATCTTGTCTAAATCAAAGCTGCTGTGGGTTGGGTCTCGATCGTAATATTCGAAGCTCATGGCTGCATAGCAACCTTGCACGCGGGCCCACATGCCGTTGCCAAAATCCTCAGCACGGCGCAAGCGCTCAATCAGGTCTAGCGAAATGGGCTCTTGCGTTTGGTGGTGGCGCGCAAACTGTTGCAATACTTCAGGCTGCATAACCCACTCTTCCAACATTTGTGACGGCGCTTCAATAAAATCCCACTGGCAAGATTCACTGCCAGAAAAATCTACCCACTCCTGCTTGGCACTCAAGATCTCATGTACGAGATGGCCGAATTCATGAAAAAAAGTGATCACCTGTTTCAACTCCATGAGCGCCGGATTGTCTTGTGTTGGTTGCGGAAAGTTACACACCAAAGCACTTTCAGAGAGCTGTTTGCCCATCACTCCTCTGATCATAGGACGGTGGCAAGCGTGTTGATACTTGTCTTTGCGAGGATGCAAGTCCAAGTGCATACGGGCCAGTCGTTTTGTGCCCTGGTTGGAGTACACATCGTAGGTTTCTACCGATTCATGCCACACGGGAGCGTTTTGCACACGCTCGTAGCGCAAGCCAAACATCTTGCTTGTCAGGTCAAACAGACCTTGCTTGACCTGGTTAAAGGGGAAATAGGGGCGAACCTCTTGTGGATCTACATCAAATTGATCTGTCTTAAACTTTTTGCTCCAAAACCCGTACTCATAAGCTTCGAGGGACTTGGCGTCGGGTTCATGTTTGCGCCTATATGCCAGCACCTGGTCGTACTCGCGCTGCGACGGATCTCGGGCCAGTTCAGCAATTTGCTGGATAAATTCCTTGGCTTGTTGCCGGCCACCAATCATGTGAGGTTCAATGGCGTACTCGGCGTACGAGCTGTAACCAAGCAGCTTGGCCAGCTCATGGCGTTTGCGCAACAGTTGCATGAGCACCGCTTGGTTTTTGGGGTAGCCGCGGCTTTGAAACTCGATGTATAAACGCCGCCGCAGGTCGGTATCTTGTGCGTAAGACATGATGGGAAGATAATCGGGGGAGTCGGTGGTAATGCGAATGATGCCCTGATCATCTGGCTGGTGACTCTCGATGTAATCTTGTGGCAGGCCTGCTAATTTCTTTGTGGAGCGTAGTTCGATGGTACGAACATCCTCACGAATGTTGCGTTGAAACGTCTGTTCAGTTTCCGCAATCTCTCGTTGCAACGTTGTGAGACGTTCGCGCGTTTTTTCGTCTTCATCTACGCCAGCCCGTCGGTATTTTTGCAATGTCTTGCTTAGCCACCGTTTTGATTGGGCGTCTAACGTGG
>JBCCES010000181.1:0-3040 GCA_039030115.1 Myxococcota bacterium | reverse complement strand
TTCGTACCACGTCTGGGGTGCCTGCAAACTACCGTTGCTTGGGCATAAATCCGTACTGTCTAGCACATAACCTGGCACACTCACCAAACAACTGCTTGCAGTGGAGTTGGCGTCACCGTAACCATCGCCATCGCTGTCCTCATACCACACTTGTTCAACTTGCAAATTTCCATTGAGGGGACACAAATCTGTGCCGTTTAATACATACCCCACAACACTCACAGCACAACTCGTCGTCGTGTCATTTAGATCGCCATAGCCATCCCCATCTACATCCCCGTACCACACCTGCAAGGATTGTAAATTGGCATTTAATGGACATTGATCTGCATTGTCACCCACTCCATCTCCATCGGCATCTGCAGCTTCTGTTGGATCATTGGGGAAGGCATCAGCGTTGTCGCCCACTCCATCTCCATCGGCATCTGCAGCTTCTGTTGGATCATTAGGGAAGGCATCAGCGTTGTCACCCACTCCATCTCCATCGGCATCTGCAGCTTCTGTTGGATCGTTCGGAAAAGCATCCGCGCTGTTTAACACATAGCCTGACACAGTCGCCAAGCAACTACTCAATGTGGAATTGGGATCTCCAAAACCATCGCCATCAGCATCCTCGTACCATATCTGGGGCTGTGTAAGATTTGCATGAGAAGGACATTGATCAATAACAGTGTTGTTTGTGGTTTGGGTGGCATCATTGGAAATGCCTGCCTGGATACCCTCGTTATTGTTTATTGGGCTGTTTTGTGAAGAACTCTCTGGGAGGCTGCTGCTGTCAGTGGTCCCAACATTGCTAAAAGCGCCCTCGATCGGTGAAGCAGTAATGCCGAAAACAGCCGTGGGATTTGTCGTTGACGCAGAAAATGGTTCTTGGGCAGCAAGTTGTTGTGGATCTTGAACATGAGACACACCGCAAGCCTGAACAAGAAGAACAAGCGTGATAACCCAAAAACCCATGACGATACACTCCTACCCTAAAAGCATCCTTTTTTATATATAAAAAATAATCAGAATTATGCAACTTAGTATCTATTTCTGATAATTTCTGCAAGATTCTCTCTACACTTATATAAGATAGGTTTTGAAATGAAAATGCCTAGAAAACTGGAGTACGAAAAGCCAGTGCCTTTAAATATGACGCATACGGCGAGCACGATGCATGGGTTGCTGCATGGCTTGAGGAGATTCCAAATGCAGCTGGTACCACGCATTGCCGTAGCCACGCATCTTCATCTTTTTGCCGTTTTGTAACTGCAATAAATTGGTAGCAAGGTGAGGATCTGCACTGCCAAGCTTGTTTTTAGCTTGCAGCAACACATCAACAGCTTGCTGGGTTTGACCCTGTTTCCACAAACAATAGGCCCATGTACTCCACAACAGACCCTGTTTGGGATTGTACCATGCAGCACGCTTAAATACGGCATGCATTTTATCGTATTCCTTCGCTCGATAATGCAAAACAGCTAACATAATTTTGGACATAAAATGACGAATAAAAGCCTGCTGAAGATGGGATTGAGCCCGCGAAAAATCACGTTGCACATAGTACAACATGCCAATCTCTCCATGCAGAGAACTTCTGAGAAAAACTTGCCAATTTCCATAGCGATCTTGCAACTGTTTTAGGAGTTGAATAGCCTCTTGCAGCTGACGTTGTTGCAAGAGCTGCTGAATGCGACTGGCTTGTTTTTCAATGCGCTTGTGGATCTGCCTGGCAATCACAAAATAGACCACACCCAACGTCACGACAGCAGGAAAAACGGCGGTGATCCATCCCATCCAGGCTGTGATAAGAGCAAACACAATAAAACTGCCGATCAACGCAAGAAAAATAACAAACATACAACCACTTCCTCTCTACTTTTACTACACTCCCTCCCCCAAAAAAACCGTTTGGGGAGGCTACACTGGAGTTTCCTATCGCTAACTCGATGCGGCTCAAAGCACTTGACGCAAAAAAGCCGTACTGCGTAAGGGTTTTGTCATACATTGACGCAAACGGGAGGCAAGCACAAGCTCTAATTGACGCAAAACAGGCTTAGAAACCGTTGGTCGCTCATGCAAACGAGACCGTACCAGGGCAGATGCAGCCACACTAGCGCACTGGCCAAAAGGGAGACATCCTTGCAAACGCTGCGCCAATAACTGCCCCCTTTGGGGGTGATAGACCACAGGAGGCGCACCCGGCATGTCTGCTACCTGCTGCAAATTGGGCAGTTCACCACAAAAATGCAACAATTTGAGTTCGAAGGCACGCAACAAACAATCCTTTTCATCGCCCTGTGCAATGTGGGTGAGGGCAGAACTCAACACCGTAAAAAAAGGCATGGCCGATTCATCTTGAGGCAAAAGAGCCTCTGTGAGCTCTGTGACATAACAGGCAAAGGCAAAAGCGCGCAAGCTGCGACTCAACAAACAGGTTGATCCAACCACATCTGCACGCACAAGCCTTGCCAAGGAGTGTGTGCGTGATAAACGCATGCAGACCTTTGCCTTGGCAGGAGCTTGCAAAGGACTTCCCGAGCGACGGCGGGAGGGTCGCAATCCCCTGGGCATAAAAGCATGCACACTCCCCAAACGCCTACACAGCAAGTGAACGATGCAATCCGCTTCTGCGTAACGCACCAACGATGTGACAATGGCATCATCTTCTTGCAGGCAATGGGGCACGACTGCCCGAGGAGCAGGTGCGGGCACGAGTGCTCTTGAGGGAGAAGCACCAGCACAAGACGGTCTATTTTCTGTCACAATAGGCACCCCTTAATGCAAATGCTGCAACCAGGTTTTTATGCGCTTGACGCCTTCTTGTAAATCTTCATCGGATGCAGCAAAACTCAAACGGATGGTTCCTGGCAATCCAAAGGCGCTGCCCGCAACAGTAGCCACGTGCTGCTGCCGCAACAACAACTTGCAAAACGTGATGTCATCTGCAATGGCAACATCATCACACAAGCGGCCCATGTACGCACTTACATCGAGCAACAGATAAAATGCACCTTGAGGCGTGCTACAGGTTACACGGGGCAATTGCTGTACCTGC
>JBCCES010000180.1:0-3072 GCA_039030115.1 Myxococcota bacterium | reverse complement strand
GCTGTCACTTGCCGTATCGGTTCGCCCTGCAGGGTGTTGACCGTAAACACAGCACCAATGAGCGTCACCGGCTTGCCCTTGCCGAGGTATTTGGCGTGGTACTGCTTGTCTTGAATCTGCTGCAGCGCCTTTTGGGCCAGCGGCTCATGTTGGCTTTGCAACTCGGCTGCATGCTGTGCTTGCTTCACCGGATCTTTGAGTTGTTGCAAAATGGATCTCTTGTGGACGTCGCTTTCAAAAATAGGGGCTGTTCCTGCCTCTAACTTAAACTCAAACACGTAGGTGTGCTGGTCCAGGTCAATCACCGCATCGATGCGGCCGGTGTTGGTGCGCACTTCGGTGGCAACGTGGTAGCCCAGCAGCTGGTGGATGAGGTAAAACACCGTTTGGTAATAGCGCTCCAAGGGGATGTGCAGCTCGTAAGAGATGCCTGCCAAGATGCGCCGCAACGCCACAAAGTACTCCGGCAGATCGTTCTTTTCCAGGGCACGGCTCAGCTGCAGCACGTCGTTGATGGTTTTGCCTTGTGCCGAATGGGTGTAGCTTTGCAGCAGGCTCTCGGTAAAGGCTTCGCGCACCTCTTGGTTGGGGTAATCCAGCGTGTAGGTGCGGGTGGTGCGATCGTATGTTTTCAGGGTCAAATATCCCGTTTGCACCATGAGCGGCAGCAGGCTTTCGTGTATGCTTTGCAGTTTGTAACTGGTAAAGGCTGACTCTGATAGGGTGGCATTGACCAAATCGGTTGGTTGCACATCCCCATAACGCTTCAGAGTGTTGGTCAGCAGGGTGGGGGTACCGGTGGCGTACCAGTGCGATTCGAACTCTTGGTGATCAAACAACAGCAGTGTCGAGAAGGGGTTGTAAACATATTTTCCTTGGCGCGAAAAACAGTAACCATCGTACCAGCGCCGAATCTTGTTCAAAGTGTCTTGCTTGCTGCTGCCCTCTTTGCGGGCTAATTCCTCAATATAGGGTGCAAAGTTGTTCTCCAGCTCTTGCTGTGTGTAGCCCAGCAGCGTGTCGTAGCGATTGTGCAACGTGATGTCGTTGAGATTGCTCAACCCTGAAAAAACAGACAGGTGGGCTACTTTACTCACGCCGGTCACCATCAAAAAGCGCAAGTTGCCCCCTTGGGCTTTGAGAATGCCGTAAAAGTCCTTGAGAATTTGCCGGTTGGCTTCGGCGATTTTGAGGTTGGCATTCCACTCTTGCGCATCGCTGCCGCGCAGGTGGTCTACCAAGGGAGCATCGTATTCGTCAATGAGCAAAACAGGGGGCAATGGGTTGCTGAGCTCTTCTACGGTATCTCGCAGCAAACCTGCTGCAGGCTGATCCAGATCCACGTTGAGTTTGTGGGAGCGGATGATTTTTTTCATGCACAGTGCCAATCCCTGTTCTAGTTGTTGAGACGTTACACGGGGAACCTGGGTCATGTCCAAATGGATAACAGGATGCTTTTGGGCCCAATCCCACTTCCCTTCTTGCTCAATCCATAGCCCTTTAAATAGCTCCCGTTTACCTTGAAACAGCGCCGACAAGGTAGACAACAACAGCGACTTGCCAAACCGCCTGGGGCGAGCCAAAAAATAGACACCTTTAGGGTTACAAGCCAATTCCCAAATGGCTTGGGTTTTGTCTACATAGATAAAATTATTTTGTCGGATGTCTTCAAACGCCTGAATTCCAATGGGCAGCAATTTCTTTTGCACGCGCTTCTCCTGCATAGATTCCCTCTGCATGATACCATGGATTGTCATGCAAACGTCTTAGACGCAGGGGTGTAAGTGGTACGTTAAAGTTTTCATTATGACAATACCTTTATTTCAAGTTGTACGCGGCATGAATGACCATTTTGGTGATGTGCTGCAGATGCATCGTCACATTGAGCAGACAGCAAACAAAGTGTTTTCTTGCTACGGCTACCAAGAAATCCGTACGCCCATTGTGGAGTCTCTCGACCTATTTGTACGTAGCGTAGGGCAAGAGACCGACGTGGTGCAAAAAGAGATGTATCTGCTTGCCGGCAAGGACAAAACGCCGTTGTGCCTGCGGCCAGAAAACACGGCTAGTGTGGTGCGTGCTGTGTTGCAGCATGGATTGTTGCAACACAATCCAGAAGCCAAGCTGTGGTATTGCGGTCCCATGTTTCGTCGCGAAAGACCACAGCAAGGGCGCTTGCGCCAGTTCCATCAAGTGGGCGCAGAGGCATTTGGTAACCAAGAACCTTCACTCGATGCCGAACTCATTGGCATGTTGCACCATTGGTTGCATACTTTGGGTCTACACTCCATGCAGCTGCGCATCAATAGTTTGGGAACACCCCAGCAGCGGCAACAATACACGCAGGTTTTGCAGAGGCACTATGAGCAACACGTGGGCAAATTGTGTGCTCATTGTCAGCGCCGCTTACAGGGCAATGCGTTGCGTGTGTTGGATTGCAAACAGCCTGCCTGCATACAGTTGGCCCGTACGGC
The DNA here is from genome assembly GCA_039030115.1 of Myxococcota bacterium. GTDB lineage: Bacteria > Myxococcota > UBA727 > UBA727 > JABDBI01 > JBCCEX01. Next base: position 598 of record JBCCES010000180.1, on the reverse strand, counting down.
TCCTAGTAGTTTGGAGTTTTTAGATACACAATCCCGTTCCCACTTCGATGAAGTGTGTCGCTTATTGAAGCAAGCAGACATTGCTGTGCATGTGGATTCTACCCTCGTGCGAGGTTTGGATTACTACACCCATACGGTGTTTGAAATCGTGAGCACCCAAGGCTTAGGCGCACAAGATGCTGTAGCTGCAGGAGGCAGATACAACGATTTGGTGCAAGATTTAGGCGGCCCGCAAGTTCCTGCGTTGGGTTTTGCTGCTGGAATAGAGCGTTTAGCGCTGTTGTTGCAGCACTCTGAAAGTCCCACGCATCAGCGGCAGCGTAAGGGACCTCATGTGATGTTGGTGCATGCCGATGCAGCGGGCCGAAACCAAGTCCAGCAGTTGGCCAATGGTTTGCGACAACAGGGCATGCGAGTACAGTTCACACACAGTTTTCGCAGCGTAAAAGCCCAAATGCGTTTGGCTCATCGCTGCAATGCACAACATGTGTTGGTGTTGGGTCAAACAGAGGTGCAAGGGGGTAAGGCGCTTCTCAAAAACATGCATACCAAGCAACAGCAAGAGGTCTCTTTGCATGTGCAAGACATTGTCAAACAG
>JBCCES010000179.1:0-3081 GCA_039030115.1 Myxococcota bacterium | reverse complement strand
GGCAGCATTCGCTCTGGTCAAACCCTCACCAACCAAGAGATCGCCGCCTTGCTACGCCAGCTCGACGCCATTCCCTTTGCCGCCCACTGCCCCCACGGCCGACCCATTTTGCGTCAGTTCACCCAAACACAAATGGGCCGCTGGTTCGATCGACCTGGGTAGATCCCCCAGCTATATAAGAAGCAGTTGCAGCAGTCCGACCACAGCACACATCTGCTGTCGGTTGGGTTTCCAAAACAGGCAAAATGCCAGACTGTCATTTTGATTACACCCTTTAAACCGGAACATAAATTGGTAGATAGGGTCAATAATGCTCAAACTAACACAAGTAAATTGTGGCGCAAAGCTCCCTAAGGTGTATTTGCACATTGTTTCAAACTCCTTGTTTTGAATTGTTTGGCAATAATTTTCAGAAGATTTTCTTGACGATTTTTTGGTTGCTTCGCAGGCGGCTTCACTAGGTTTGGCAAGACTAAAGGGCAGCACCACATCTTCGTCTTGTGTCACAAGAGTCAAAGCGGTTGAAGCGATGGCCACCGAACAAACTTTTCCCGCTGGTGTATTAGACAAAAAGTCAATGATCTGCTGTCTTGATGCATCAGCTGCAAGCCCCACCACCTTGCCAACCGTGCCGTTTGCAACATCGTTTGCCGTTTTTACAGTCGATTTTCCCACATCTGTTACGGTTTTTGTAAATGATTGACCAACCTTTTTAAAGCTAAACAGGTCCCCCACCTGTGTTAAAGCGGCAACCAAATCCTGAGAAGATCCAAAAAAAGCCGCCTGTGAGCTGCCAATTTTTACTGTGGAAATCAATAAACTAGAATCCTCAGAGATGTCTGCTAATGCCGAAGTTTCTTGAGATTGTGGTAAATACTCAAGGCCTGTGTCAACACCCGATGTGTTGGAGTCGATCAACAACAACAGCTCTGGTGGCTCTGCACCAGAGTCTGTCTTGATATTTGTCAGGTACAAAATATCGGTGATTGGAAATGTCTGTTTTTGGTACTGCATTGTGCCACCAGCCACCTTGCAAATAGCCGGGGTAAAGGTGAATGTTTGTTGCTGCTGCGCAAGAGAGATGTTAAATTGCGTTGTGGCTGAGCTAAGGCTGTGCTTAGGCTGAGACTGGTTTAGAGTTACAGGACTATAGGTGGTACAGTTTTGTAGCAGTCCCGATAACACATCGCTATCAAGATTTTGCGGCTCTTTGTCGCTGCATGCCAACATGCACAACGTTGTAAAAACCAAGCAAACCCAGTAAAGCCTGGGCTGCTGCTGTGTTGCTATCTGCATAGATCTTAAAAGTTTTGGCCTATGAGGAAGCCGAGAATGGTACACAGCGGTTTTGCATCGTTTCTTAGGCAGTCTGACAATAGGGCGCCTTTGCCGCAACTTTCTGTTTGGACAGGAGAAAAATTTCTTGCTGCCCCGATTGCTTGATCTAAACTCATACAGACAAGTTGTTGCGTGAATTTACTAAACACAGCATTGCAAAGTTTTTTGCCGAATTTTGAACCTTTTTTACATGCTTTAGAAAGATTTGCTTTTTCTAGCAAATCACAAGTAGAAGGTAATGATTGTCCATCGGGCCCAAGTCCATTAGATCCAACTCCAAAAAAGTTGAGATTAACGCCCAGTCTAACACCAGCTGCAAAAGTACTGGAGGCTGCCTCGATAATATTGCTGCAACCCTGTGTAATAATGCCGCTGGCAAAGCTAGATCCATCAAAGGCCAGATTCCCCACATCTTCAGACCGTGCAACGGAGACATCTATTCCTATAAATGCTGTATTGCCCTGTAGGTTTGCTGCGGCAATGATGTTACCTTCATCATCTGATCGTTGGCTGCTGTCTGCGCCAAGAGCTTGTTGTTCGGGCACATATTTGAGAAATCCGGTAATGCCTTGGATGTTTGTTGCAAGTGACAAATTCATTGACAAATCAGTCAGCGACCCTAAGTTAACATTTTTTAAATATAAAATTTGGCTTACTGGTGATGTTTTACCATTGTTTTTAATCTGACCATTTGGCACCTTGCACAAGGAGGGAACAAATGTCACAGGATTTGTCGGATCACCAACACTCAATGTGAAGTTACCCACAGTGACCTCTTGATTATCTTCCGAGAGTGTTGCCGGCTCTTGGTCCACACAATTACCTGAGGCAATCAAAGAGGCCATGGTTGCTGCTAAGTTATCTTCATCATCATCACTACAGCCGATCGATAGTGTACATAGAGCTAACGCTAGGGCTGTGTAGCAGACACGCAATGTCTGATTATGTTTTATCATCTGGTCTCCTCCTTTTGTTGCTGGCTTGCGTTCCATCTGATTGCTATAACCGTGTGTGTGCCGACTTTATTCCGGGCACCGTGGAATCGGGCAAAACCGCCTTATGCTGACGGCCATTTTCTGCAGGATACCCGTCGAAACGGTTACTCGTGATGCAGTTAGGTTGCCAATAAAATTGATGCTGGTGGGGGAGTGTCACCATGGTCAAAGACAAATCAATAAACGAATAGGATATTTTTGGCTGTTTTTTAAAAAAAAATTTCGCTGCCCCAAAAAACTGTTTTGAAGCAGGTAAATAACCGATGAAATTGATTTAGCGAGGGAGTATTATCATGGCTAAAAACAGATAAATGGCAGAGATAGAACATTTTGCTCTTGCATGATCGTACATGAGTTGATATATTGCATGTAGCTATTCGTGGCTTAAAGGGTCTCCCGCATCTTCGGGTGCGGGAGGCTCTTTTTTTATGGTCTGATCCTGCCTATATGGCTCTGCCCTAAAGGGCACTGTGTTTGCAGTTTTATCTACGTGCTATTGAGGTTGGGAGCAGCTTTGAGGCGAAGAGGTTCTTGCAGCAGTTGGATGAGCCAAAAAAATCCCCACACCCCTCATCCATTCTAGAATTCGTCCAACTTGACGCTGTGATCTGTTTTTGTAAGTGACGCATGGTCAACGTGTGGTAGCCATGTTGTTGAATGGATTGGGGTTTGCCACTCACACCTTCATCTGGACTGCATACGTCGCCAATCTGAAACCGCAGCATCTGACGATCCTACAGGCATTGGG
>JBCCES010000178.1:0-3082 GCA_039030115.1 Myxococcota bacterium | reverse complement strand
GAATTTCACGACCACCCCCCGCCGCGCGTGCTGCAATTAGGCATCGCGTTTTACAACAAAAAAGCAGCGGTCTGTCATGCCTGAGCTGTTCACCAGAACAAACGACCTCGCTTGCCATCATGTTTCTGACCCGAGTTCCGCTCGCCTAAAAAACGTTTTTAATGTGCTGCAAGACTCTTTTCATCAATTGGAGGGTATGTTTCCCAACCTTGCAAATCAAAATGCCACCACTCTGTAGCAAAGGGCACAAAACCATGTTTTTGCATTGCACGCTCTAACGTTTCACGGTTGCTCAATGCCCGCATACCAGCCCCCTGATAATCCCGATGGGCTTTGTGATTCAGTTCATCAAACCCAGAAGGCATCTCAAGCTCTTGGCCCAAAGCATCGACCAACGTGAGATCTACAGCGGTGCCTCTTGTATGACGCCCCCCCTGTGTGGGGTCAGCCACATAACGTGGATCAGGCACGGCCTCCCATAGGGCCTTTTGAGCAGCGAAAGGGCGATACGCATCAAAAATCTTCAACCCCAAATTCTGCTGCTTCAACATGGCCTGCACACGAATGAGCGCATCGGCTGTATGACAATGCATGTAACACACAGATTTCTTATATAAGGGCCTGCCAATGATGTTGTTAGATGTAGCATAACGAATATCCAGCAAAATACTGGAATCCCGTTGAGAAATATCTACCAAATCCGGGTGCATTTCCTTGTCCTTCTAACTTATGAAAAGATTACACACTAACGAATACATTCAAAACAGTCCGATATCAAACCTGCTGTGCAAACTACTCACGACTCACTGGTTTTCGTTAGCACACGCTGCAATTGCTGCGATGAAATATCCATGATTTTGCAAATGTCCATGTTGTTCATGCCCGATTGACGTAAAGCCAAAGCAGCATTTCGGAGCTTCATTTGTGTTTGTTTCTGCTTAGTTTCTGCTTGCTTCTGCTTAGCTTCTGCTTGCTTCTGCTTAGCTTCTGCTTGCTTTCGCCTCGTCTCCGACTTCTTAAGCTCGCCCCTCGATTTTTCGAGCTCTTTTACAGCGTCCTCCTGCATTTTTCTCAACTTCTTCTGTGCAGACAACCATTGAAGTTTTTGCATGAGGGCCCACTCCTCCTCTTCAGAAAGATTAGAGTAGTTGGCTATATCAAAAGCCTCTTTGATTTCAGGCACTTGGGCCAAAGAAGCAGGCACTGCTTTCAAATTGGGGGATTCTTTGAGAAAACAGAGCCATTTTTCCCACAGCTTCTCAGCTTTGTCATGGGTTGTGTGAAACTTAGGTAACTCCACAAACACCAGTTCTATGTCTTCATCGGGGTAAGTCACCAGCTTTTCTTTTTCCCTGAGGTGATAGCGCGAAGTCACATCTGGCCAGTCTTTAAACAAAATGAAATCCGTAATTGCTAATATCACCACGGGATCCAAGGTGTCGTAATCTTGGCCCTTAATGGCTTGATTGCTGTACTGTTTAGCAGCATTATACAATACCCGCTTTTCAAAGCCCGGTACGTTGACCACCTGCATCTCTACCAAAATCCACTTTCCATCCGACTGACGCACACGCACATCCAAATAGGAGTCTTTCATGCCCTTGAGACGAGGTATGTTGTAGGGGTCTTGTAACTTCAGTTGTGTAATTTCGTCACGCCCGCCATACAGCAAGGCATTTAAAAAAGAGCGTAACACCCCCTCGTGACCAACAGAGCCAAAAATTTTTTTAAAAGCAAAGTCCGTTCTTGGATCGATGAAGCGCATATGACATACCTCTTGGGAACATTGTAGCATAGAGGATGTTCATTGACCTCAAGCGCACCGCAGTGAGATACTTATTGCAATAAGGAGAAATGACTGCACCGTGGCCCATCAAGAACGCTGGCATAGCCGGTTAACCTTTGTGCTTGCGGCTGCTGGCTCGGCCGTTGGCCTCGGCAATATCTGGAAATTTCCCTACATCACAGGCATGAACGGCGGCGGTGCATTTGTGCTGGTGTATTTGGCATGCATTGTATGCATTGCGGTACCCCTGCTCATGTGTGAAATGTACATTGGCGCTCAAGGTCAAGCTGGGGCTGTCAAAGCTTTCGCAAATATTCACCACCCGCACACTCCCTATCGATGGCTAGGAGGTTTGGCTCTGCTGACCGTGTTTCTCATTTTGTCGTTTTACGGTGTGGTTGGCGGGCAGATTTTAGATTTTTTGCAAATGACTGCACGAGGCCAACTGGCAGCCGTAAACCAAACCTCCATGACACAACTCAACCAAAACCTTCAAGCAAGTCCCCTGCGGCAACTTGCGGGACTGGCCATTTTCATTCTTTTGAACGCGTTTGTGATTGCAGGGGGATTTAAAAAAGGGTTAGAGCGGGCAAACGCTTGGCTCATGCCAGCACTTGTTGGGGTTTTGTTGATCCTGTTTATCCGAGTCCTATTTTTGCCAGGAAATCCACAAGCAATGGCGTTTCTTTTTCAACCCAACACTTCTCAACTGACCTCTGCTAGCATCTTGGATGCCGTAGGACACTCCTTTTTTACCTTAAACATTGCTGCAGCTGTTCACATCACATATAGCAGCCATCTATCTGACACCAAATCTTTAGGGAAATCCGCTTTGGCCGTTGCCCTGTTTGACACATTTATTGCACTGATGGCCGGCATTGTGATCTTTTCGATTACCTTCTCCTTTGATGCGCAACCTAACGGCGGGCCGACATTGATCTTTCAAACATTGCCACTGCTGTTTGCGCAAATGACCGGTGGGCGCATTGTGGGATCGCTGTTTTTTTTGCTAGTGGCCTTTGCAGCACTCACCTCTTCACTCTCGATGCTAGAAGCGCTGGTGTGCCACGTAACCGAAACAACTGCAACAGGTCAAGCAGGACGAAAAAAGATGAGCTTTTTTATTGCATTTGCAGCCTTTGTGGTGGGCATTGTTTCGGCTCTGTCTCCCAACATATTGGCATCATACACCCTATGGGGTCGCACGCCTTTTGCTTTGATCGACTGGATAACTGCCAACCTGTTTTTGCCTGCTGGAGGCATTGGCATGGCCATTTTTGTCGGGTGGGTTGTTGG
>JBCCES010000177.1:0-3108 GCA_039030115.1 Myxococcota bacterium | reverse complement strand
GTTTCTTCAAGCTGTTTATCTTCCTTCTGTTTCGTTGTTGTGCTGCTACCCCCTCCGACGCGCGGGAGCTGTAGCGGTTTTCTTACAGGATCTTTCCTTATGATCCTCTGCAGAAAATGATACGGTGGTTGCGATATTTGTCAAACGATTTTTTTAGGAGCTGGTCAAGAAGCATGTTCCTACGTAGCATATTGCAACGAGAATCCAATTATGCTGTCGGCCACGTTGCCAATGACAAAACTGTATAAAAGATCAAGGCCAAAGTTCCCTAAAGCCAACCCCGTACCAAAGGCCATGCGGTGGGTTTTTTTGATTGCAAAGGTTGCCTGATAGCCTACGCGTAGGGGCACCAGAGTCAGCAGAAGATACTCCGCGCCCACGCTCAGATTGTGTTCGGGGCTTTCTGCATAGAGCAGACCGTTTAGCGCCCAATCGATTGCGAGAGTGAGACCGTTGTACACGCCCAAAGGTGTCATCTCTTCGCTGTGGGCAAGTACAACCGAAGAGAGCCCTAAGCCAACGCCCATGGGTACACGGTCTACCCTTGTGGGAATCAAGTTGTATCCTACAGCTGCTACAGAAAACCACCGCGAAAAGCGCATGGTTAATCCTGTATCGAGAGAAACCTTATGCAGCGAGCCATCTGCTGTGATTTTAGGTAGATTGCGGTAGGAGAGGTTGATTCCTAAGCCCAGATTTCGTGAAAAAATAGGGTAGGCCAAAGATAAAATGGCCAAATGGGCAAAGGTGTGTTCCGCAAAGGTTTGAAAGGGCTCAGCATCAAAAAAATAGGATAAGCCCACAGCTAAGGGAAGGGTTTTGGAATCCATCAGCATGACGCCTGCATCGTGTACAGGGCCAACAAACGTGTAGGCGTAGTTGCCTTGAATGCCAAAACGGGGCATGGAGACTAAACCGGCAGGATTATACAAGACAGCTTCCCCATCGGTGGAAATAGAACGGTATGCTTGGCCTAAAGAGCGTGCTCGAACACCTAATCCAGGGCTGGTGCCGGGGCTAGCCCACCCCATATTTGATGTGCTTAAAAGCAAGAGGCCCGCTACAATAGCCCGTAGAAACCTACGGCAATGGTGCTTGTGAATGTTCATTTGATGTTACTTCTCTGGCATAAGTATGCATCATCTGTGCCGTAAACTCACACAGCTGTTTCCTTGCGGTAATAGCCAAGCTGCTGGTACATTACTTACAAAGGGTGATGAGAAAAATTTAAAGATGGAATTTTAAAGGGAGGAAAAATGGATCAAGGCGCGTTTTTTACCAGTTCCGAAGAGAGATGGGTATGGATAGATTTGGAGATGACGGGTTTAAATGAAGATGAGTGCGTCATTATTCAGGCAGCCATGGTGATTACCGATTGTCATTTAAATGAGCTCAGTTGTTGCGACATGGTCATATGGCAGCCACAGCGCGTGTTAGATACAATGCCTCCCTTTGTAAGAGAGATGCACACTAAAAACGGTTTGCTGCAGCAGGTGCAGACTTCTAAAGTTTCTGTATCGGAGGCCCAGCAAAAGCTCATGACAACATTGACACAACATGTGGCTTACAAAAAGGGGATTTTGGTGGGGAATTCGGTCTACATGGACAGGCGCTTCTTGCGCAGATACATGCCCAGTCTAGAAAGTTACCTGCATTATCGCCAGCTGGATGTTTCTTCCATTAAAACAGTGTGTCAAGGTTGGTATGGAGATGCAGGACGTGCCCCTAAACCGCCCTCTTCTCATACAGCTTTGGAAGATATCCGTGCTTGCATTGACGAGTTGCGTTTTTTTCAAAAGCACTGTTTTCGGCCTCCAGCAAAGTAAAACAAGCAATGGGTAGTCTGCAACAGATCGAGCAAAATATGATAATAGGTGATGCGTTAAGGTCCTGTAACTCAGTTGGTAGAGTGCCACCCTTACAAGGTGGAAGTCACAGGTTCGAGCCCTGTCGGGACCACCAATGGGTCTGTTTTTTAGGTGTGTGGTGTGTCTGATCCTCGGTTTCGTCGCGTTTTGTTAAAACTTTCGGGAGATGCGCTGGGGGGAACCTCTCCAGGTAGCTTTAGTGTGTCATTTCTTCAACAGCTGGCTTTGGAGATTCAGCAGGTGCAACAACAGGGTGTACAGCTGGCTTTGGTTGTTGGTGCAGGGAATATTTGTCGAGGCGCCGAAATGGAGAAGCTGGGTGTGGGTCGTGTACAAGCCGATGCCATGGGGATGTTGTCCACAGTGATCAACGGCCTCATGATTCAGGATGTGCTGCGGCGCCATGTTGGTATTTCTTGCAGTGTGTTGTCGGCCATTTCGATGGTTCCTGCGGTGTGTGAGGCCTATAGCGCATCTCATGCCATTGAACGTTTGCAGCAGGGTCATGTGGTGATTTGTACAGGGGGTACGAGCAATCCTTACTTTACCACCGACACGGCTGCTAGCTTGCGCGCTTTAGAATTAGACGCTCAAGTGTTGTTTAAGGCCACCCAGGTAGACGGCGTTTACGACAAAGATCCCAAGCAACATGCACAGGCTGCTCGTTACGAACAGCTGCGCTACAACGATGTCATTCAGCAGCAATTGCATGTCATGGATTTAGCAGCTGTTTGCTTGTGTCAGGAGCACCATGTTCCCATTTGTGTATTCAGTATTTTGCAGCAGGGTAATTTGCTGAAAGCCGTTTTAGGCGAGCCTGTTGGCACATGGGTGTCGGATGGTTCTGTGTAGGCGGAAAATGAGGCGCAATTAGCTGCCTTTTACAGCTTGTACCAAGGCAACAAAAGTATCTAACAAGGCAGTGAGCTGAGCCTGTTGGGTGGTGTTTGTCAGTTGGCCATTTGTGTCAAATGCACCCATAGCCGACCCAATGGCCACCTGTTTGGGCACAACAGTCACACCCAAGTTACCAAGCAGGCTGCGCAGGTGGGGCAAACTACGCAATCCTCCCAAATTGCCTGGCGATGCAGCGGCCAAAGCGGCAACTTTGCCAGCAAACGCTGCCAAGGGTTTTTCGTGCTCGTTGCTTCGCCGCGAGAGCCAATCCAGTGTGTTGATCAACAAAGGAGGAGGCATGCCGTTGTACTCTGGGCAGGCCACAAAAAACCCATCGTGACTT
>JBCCES010000176.1:0-3114 GCA_039030115.1 Myxococcota bacterium | reverse complement strand
AGATTGCATGTGCGCTTGGGAAATTCTCCCCATGTTTTTGTGGTAAAAGGAGCGTGGTGGAGTTTAGGGTTACAAGCGACAAATCTGAACAAATGGCGCAACAAAAACGTTTTTCCCCCACAATTGCGTGTGGAGTCGGTGCAGCACATTGCAGTCAGCAACACACAACAGCACATCTCTTGGGCACTTCAGTTGGATACCAAGCAAAACAAATGGCAGGTGGCACAACCACAACAATTGCCCACAAACTACCAATTGAGCGAAGACAGAGTGCGGCAATTGCTGCAGTCATTTACGCAATTGCAAACGCAACACTTTGTGGATGATGCCCATGCACAACAGCAAGCAAAACAGCAATTTGCCAAAAATGCATTGGGACAAATTGAAATCACATTGGAGTCGGGTAAACGTTACACACTACGCTTTGCCCCGGCACATCCTGTAGCGCCTAAGGGCTCAAAAAAGCACCCCCATGTCATTGCGCAGCTGCAGGGCGGTCAAGACGATTCGCTGTACGTGCTGAACCAACAGCAAATGCATGATGTGCTGCCTCACTTAACCGCCCTTCGAGATTGGTCTTTATGGCGCCTAGAGCCCAAAAACATGCAACAGCTCTCTGTGCAAAACCCCGCACGAGACCCTCTGGTATTTGCCAAGCAAGGCAAACAGTGGACCTGCACACAACCCAACCAATTGCCCGAAAACTTTGAACTTGACGAGCAACGTTTACAAGACCAATTGCTCCGATTGTGCAAACTCCAAGCACAAGGAATTGCTCCCAAAAACCAACAAGAACGATTGCGCACACAACTGCTGCAATCAGGCACACGCATCGAATTAAAAGATACGAAAGGCAACATGTACGCCGTTAGGTTTCTAAAAGCCCCTAGTCCCAAAACAACCCAATGGGTTACATATTACGTAGCAAAAGAACAAGATCATGATGGCCTTGTGTACGCATTACAAGGTCAAGAAGATGACTTATGGGTCGCCGGAGTGACTGCATTGCAACGGGCTGCAGCAGATACTTTTTAGCCCTTGCATCGGGTTCAAACATGCACATGGATGCATGTTCAAGATCAATGTGTGCCCAGTGTAGTACAATTGCCTGCATGAAGCAGGCTGCGCCGAACCCCATTGTCAACCCTGCTGGCAAGTTGCCTGTAGGTGTGTCGAACTTTACCGAACTCATTCAGGGGGGTTACACCTTTGTGGACAAAACCTTGTTCATCAAAGAGGTGCTCGACGCGGGCGACAAAGTGATTCTCGTCACGCGCCCCAGGCGGTTTGGCAAAACGGTCAACCTCAACACGCTGCGCTGCTTTTTGCATTGGCCACCGGACCATCAACCGGATCTGTTCGAGGGCTTGGCAATCAGCCAGGTTGATGAACGCTACCTCCAAGAACGTGGCAAACGACCGGTGCTGTTTTTGACCCTCAAAGACATTAAGGCACAAAATTGGCACGATGCATGGATTGCTTTGCGTGGTTTGCTGGCTGATTTGGCCGAAAGTTGCAGTCGAGACGCGCCTGCGGATGCCTTAACGCAGGGGCAACAAAAAATCCTGCATCGTGTCATCCAAGGGGAAGCTGAACCCGCTGAATCTCAAGCTACCTTGGCGATTTTGACCAAGCTGCTCACTCACAAGCACAACGGTTTCACGCCTTGGGTGTTGATAGACGAATACGACACGCCCATGCACGCCGCTTACCAATATGACTATTACAGCCACATGCGCGGCATGATGCGCGGCCTCCTCGGACAATGCCTCAAAGACAACGAGGACCCCCAACAACCACGCGCCTTCTTGCACAAAGCTGTTCTCACGGGCATTGTTCGTGTGACAAAAGAGGACATCTTTTCGGATCTGAACAACCTGGGCACCTTCGGGGTGTTGGACGACCGTTTCGCCTCTTGCTTTGGCTTTACTGGGCAGGAAGTGAAACAGCTGCTTGCGCAACGGGGCTTGGCCGAGCGCTTTGACCTTGTCCGAAAAACCTACGACGGCTATCGTTTCGGCCATGACAGCCCTGTTTCGGTATATAACCCGTGGTCTGTCATGCGCTATGTGTCGCAACCCACACAAGACGCACCTTTGTATTGGGTCAACACCAGCGACAATCACCTGGTGCACAAGTTGCTGGCGCGTGCCGACGCAAAGGTCAAGCAGAGCTTGCACGAGCTGCTGAACCCCGACAACAATAACACCACCACTCAACCTGTGTGCGAGTACGTTCCCCTGCGCCACGTGGAAAACAACGCCAAAAACCTCTGGGGCCTGCTGCTGGCAAGCGGTTACGTGACGGCGGCGTCTCATGACAGAAAATACGGTTCACCGGATCGCACCGTGCAATTACGCATTCCCAACGAAGAGGTGTTGAGCCTATACAACGGCTTGCTGGATCGATGGCTGCAGGGTGCCAATGGCATTGGAGGTGGGGATTTGCTGGATGCCCTGGTGGCTGGGCAAGTGGAGGAGTTTGCAGGGCGATTTGAAACATTCGTGTTGGAAAGCATGAGCTACTTTGACAAAGGCAACCATGAACCAGAACGCTTTTACCACGGCTTTGTGCTGGGAATGATGCAACACTTACGCGATCGGTACATTGTGGATTCGCAACGCGAAAGCGGCCTGGGTCGCTACGATTTGGCCTTAGAGCCCAAAGACAAAACCAAGCTGGGATTTGTGATGGAATTCAAAAGCTGTGTTCGGCAAACAGACTCCTTATGGGACACGGCCCACCAAGCTTTGCAGCAGATTCAAGACAAGCAGTACCATGTCAATCTCATGCAGCGAGGCGTCAAAACCATCATCGCCTTGGGCTTGGCGTTTAAAGGTAAGCAAGTAGCTGTTGTGCATCAGCAGTTGTCGGACAACAACGCAAAAATATCCCCATAACAAGAACGTTGGGCAGCCACAAAAAATCCCTTCCAATTGCTTTTGGGCGACAACCCAGTGACAATAGGTTAACCAGGAGAAGAGAATGAGTGAGGCGCAAGAGAAAGGTCAACTGGTACCACTATCATCAATGAACATATTTAAAAATGAAAGCTTGATCCTTTTCTATCAAGTTAGAGAAGTATTGTCCAAATACACTAATACTTATAGGGTT
>JBCCES010000175.1:0-3143 GCA_039030115.1 Myxococcota bacterium | reverse complement strand
CCGCTCTTATATTGCAGATTTTGAGATTTATGATGAACGTGCCCGTGATCCCAATAACACGGTACTCGATTTGTATGTAGGTGTTTCCAATGAACTTTAGATGAACCGATTATGAAAAAAATATTGTGGGTGGTTAATGAGTGCCAAGGGATTTGTGCATAAAACCATTGAAGTGGTGCCGTACGATGTGGCGTGGCCGACAATATTTGAGCAAGAGTCTGCTTTTATCAAACGTGTATTGGGCTGTCATTGCATTGCGATTCATCACATTGGCTCTACCTCGGTGCCGGGTTTGAGTGCCAAGCGCGACATAGATATTGTATGCGTTGTCGATCAACTATGTGTTAGCTTAGCCTTGAAAGAATCTGGTTATGTTTTTAAAGGGGAGTTCAATATTCCTTTGCGCTGTTTTTTTTCTAAAAACACGCCCCAGTCAAAGGTTAACTTGCATGTTGTGGAACCAGATCACGGGTTTATTGATCTCAACATCTGTTTTCGGGATTATTTGAGAAATCACGAAGACGCCCGTTTGACTTACCAAAACCTCAAGCAAAACCTGTTGAAAGACCCTGCCTCTCATCAGAAAATCAACTCGCGGTTCACTGGGTATAACCATGGAAAGAATGCATTTATCAAGAAGAGTCTTTTGCAATCGGGGTTTGGTGGTTTGTGTGTAAATTTTTGTGAGCATCCGCAGGAATGGGAGACGTATCACCGCATTCGTGAGGAGCAGATATTTAATCCAATTGGCGTGGTTTATGATCGGAACCATCCAACATTAACACGTGATGGTCATTATCATTTTGTGCTTTATAGAGGAACGGTTATTGTCACAGTGGCCCATGTAGAGTTTTTAAACCATGGAGAGGCAGCTTTGAGATCTCTAGCAACGGATGGGGATTACCAAAGAAAGGGTTATGGATCCTATATGGTGCAATTCCTTGAAAAGTGGGTGGTAAGCCAAGATCGCTGCGTGATCAGGTTGCACTCCGCTGTAGATGCTGAAGCATTTTACAAAAAGCTTGGATATATCGATATGCCTTTTCATGATGTGGCTCTCATACCCGAAGTCGTTGATTTAGGAAAGAGGTTGTGAGTCGCCCTATTATTATTTTTGGCAGCTCTCGCTCTAGAGGGGATACCTGGCGAGCTATTTGTGCATTAAACGCTACCAATCCACAATTGCCGGTTGTTGATTTAAATGAGCTTAAAATGAGTTGCTATGACTATGAACACAGCAATCAACAAGACGACTATCTGCCTTTGATGGAGAGGGTGGTGCAGCATGATCCCATTGTGTTGGCCACGCCGGTATATTGGTACACCATGAGTGCCATCATGAAGATTTTTATTGACCGGTTGACAGATCTGCTCACCATTAGAAAAGATTTGGGGCGAAAGTTGGCAAAAAAGCATGTGTATGTGTTGGCTTCTTATGGTGGCAGTTCAACAGAAGGTTTTGAGTATGTATTTCGCAATACATGTGATTACATGGACATGATCTATAAGGGGTGTTTTTTTTATTACTCTGGGGATAACAGTATTTTAAGCAAGAATAACGATTCTATTTCCTTATTTAGAAAGCGCATTGATTGTGAGTCGACTGCAAAAGCATGATGCAAAACATTTTGCAGTTTGTTATTTTCTATTGCAAGTTTAATTTCTCAACCGATTTACCTCTTCAATCAAAACTCTTTTTGCTTGCTGCAATTCCATGCTACTCCTCTTGATCAGGTTGTTTTTTTCAAAAGGGTCGGCAATCAAATCATAAAGCTCCTCTTCTGTGTTATTGTATTGAATGTACTTATATTGACCATTTCTAATCGTGTATCCTGATCTGTTATTTTGGGCCAGTTCTGAATAAATAAAATCGCGATGATTTATCTTGCTGCTAGACATCAGCGGCACAATGGATTTGCTGTCATGGATAGCACGAACACCCGTTCCGGCCAGTTCAGCAATTGTTGCAAATAGATCGGTAGAACTGACCAGTGCATGTTCGACCTGTCTGACTCGTGTAACATGTGCGCCTGAGACAACCAAAGGCACATTGATACCTCCTTGATAGATTGACCCTTTTACTTTCCGCTTTTCATATGTTTGGGCCACTTCGCTTGGGCTTCCGTTATCACCGATGAAAATGACAACGGTCTTGTCCATTTGCGTTGGAGGAATCGCTCGTAACAAACGACCAATTTCGGTATCCAAGGACTCTATCATGCTCAAATAGTAGGGCAATGGATTGTTTTGGATTGCGTTTTCATCATCGATGAGATGAGTATGAGAGTGTAAATGAGAGGGGGGGAGATGAAACGGTGTATGCACAGCTGTGTATGCCAACCATAAAAACCACGGCTTGTCTTGTTTGTTTAACCAGTCAATGGCCATGTCGGTGAATTTTGTGGTGATGTATTCTCTGTTGCGGGTTGTGCGTCCGTTTTCTGTTAATTTCCAGCTGTTGTAGTTTCTTACTCCACCAGATAGCAATCCACAGTAGTGATTTAAGCCCATTGTGTTGGGGTGTGTAGGGTCTTCCGACAGATGCCATTTGCCTATGACAGCACTGCTATATCTGCCATTGGTTTTTTCATCGATGAATTTTTGAAGAATGGTTTCGTTAGTGGACAACACATCTCCTACTTGACGAACCTGAGTGCGAAAAGCATGTTTTCCCGTAATGATGCTTGATCTTGTCGGAGTGCAGGTAGGGTATGCCCAAAAATTGTGAAATCGGAGACCATTGTGTGCCAATTTTTCCAGGTTGGGCATCTGAGCCTTTTGTTGACCAACTCCATAAGCAGAAAATGCATCCAACCCTAAATCATCGGCAATAATCAATAATATGTTTGGAGAATCAAAAGCATTCTCTGTTGGCCTTTGATTGTTGCTGTTATCCGTTGACGGGTCGGAGCAACCAACCAATGCAAATACTGCGGCAAATAATGCAGCGAGCAACGTTATAACCCCTTTAGCCTATTACTTTTTCAACGCAGGCTGTGTAAGATTTATTTCAGGTGACTGCCTACGTAGTCTACAGTGCATAGACTCTGCTATATTCTTCTCGCATCGTAGGCCCAGTGCAACAGCACTTGTCTTTGTCGTGGCCGGCATGTGAGATCACATGTTTTGCAATGGTTTTGAAT
>JBCCES010000174.1:0-3158 GCA_039030115.1 Myxococcota bacterium | reverse complement strand
GAGTTGTTTGGGAGAGCCCCTGCAAACAAAGCAACCTGTTTGAAGTATGCAAAAAAAATTATGGAAAAGATGGGTCAAAAGGTTACCAAGGAAAACGAGGCGGTTTTCAATACATTCGTGCAAGAGGAGCTCATCGGTAGTGATACGAGGCGAGCTCCAAGCGAGTTGAAAGAAGGAAGGTGTTACACAGGTTCTAACGCGGAGGATTTTTGCAAAAATGCCATCGGATATACCTCTTCGGGAAGTTTTGCGGATAACGTAAAGCAAAATTGTTGGAATTTACAGGCCGGACCTTGCGATGCGAGCGGAGTGAGTAAGACATCCATCCACCTAGCGGCAGCCCTTTATAGAATGTGTGTTGGATTGATACCACCTAAGCTCCTTTAGATTGTCAACGTTTTTTGCTGTTTCTTTGGGCCGTGTATGGTGTTGTGGCGTGCGTTGTTGCAAAGGTGCATAAGCACGAGGGGCATGGCCAATGTACTGGGCGCGCGGGCGAATGAGTCGGTTGTCGTGTAGCTGCTCACGTACATGTCCTACCCAGCCGGCCACGCGCGACAACGCAAACACAGGCGTGTACATGTCTGGATCAATGCCAAGGGCGTAATACAGCGATGCTGAGTAAAAATCCACGTTGGGGTGCAGCCCCTTTTTTTGCAGCACAAGTTCCCGCAGTTTTTCACTGATGTGAAACCATTTGGCTTCGTTTGTATGTTCGCACCACTGTTTTGACAACATGCGCAGATGTTTAACACGCGGATCCGTCGTTTTATAGACACGGTGACCAAACCCCATGACCAGTCCGTGATGATCTAATGTTTGATTGAGCCAAGGCTCCACAGCATCTTCTTGACCGATCTCTTGCAGCATGTGCATGACTGCTGTGTTTGCTCCTCCATGCAGTGGGCCTTTGAGAGAGCCTACTGCGGCCGTTACGGCCGACACCATGTCCGATAGCGTAGAGGCAATGGCCCGTGCAGCAAATGTGCTGGCGTTAAAACCATGGTCTGCGTGCAGTACCAGGGCAACGTTGATGGCCTGGCAGGCTTGTGCAGAAGGGGCTTGGCCCTGTAGCATCGCCAAAAAGTTGGCTGCGTGGTCTAGGGACTTGTCGGGAGCTGTGATGTTTTTGCCGGTGCGTGCTGCACCAATGCTCGCCACCAGAGTAGACATTTGTGCAATAAGAGCCATGGCTTGCTGTTGTGTATGTTGTGGGTCATTTCCTACGGAGGGGAAGGTGTTGTCGCACGACAACATAGACACAGCTGTGCGTAAAACAGCCATGGGATGATCTTGTCTGCTTTTGTGTTGAATGAATTCCAACACATGTTGAGGAACGGTGCGATGTTGCTTGAGATCTTCGGTGAATTCTTGCAACTGTTGGGTTGTGGGCAGTTGGCCATGAAGCAACAAATAACAGGTTTCTTCGTAGGGGCCTTCAACCAGGTCGTCAATGTTATAACCGCAATAATGCAATTGTCCTTGCTGTCCATCGACTCGAGACAATGTGGTGTTTCCTGCCACAACGCCTGCTAATCCTTTTGTGTTTTGTTCCATGGTTTTTCCCCTTGTCCTTGTTATGCCCTCTGTTTATGAAGAGAGACCTCCTGTTGACGATACTGAATGGCTTCGGCCACGTGGGCTGCCTGCACATGTTCGGTTCCTTCTAAGTCGGCAATGGTTCGTGCAACACGCAAGATGCGATCATGTGCTCTTGCAGTCAGCCCAAACGTTCGGTCTGCTTGTTGCAGCAGTTGTTTGCTGTGTTGAGCCAGCTGCACCGTTTTGCGAATCCATTCCCGATCCATCTGCCCGTTGTTGCTGTTGCAACCCATCCGTGCAATTTGACGTTGCCGGGCGTTTTCAATGCGCGTACGAACAGCAAGAGAGCTTTCGCCAGGTGCATGATCCTGCAGCTCTTTGAGTTTGACAGCTGGCACGTGCACATGCAAATCGATGCGATCTAATAAAGGAGTGCTCAATCGTCCTTGGTACCGGGCAATTTGTTGCGGGCTGCAGCGGCAGGCGCGAGCAGATGTTTGTCCCAAATTGCCGCAAGGGCAGGGATTCATGGCAGCAACCAGCATGATTTTAGCTGGATACACTAAGGTTGCATTGGCTCGGCACAGAACCACCTCATGGGACTCTAACGGCTGTCGCAGCACTTCCAATACATGCCGTGGAAATTCGGGGAGTTCGTCTAAAAACAGCACACCTTGGCTGGCTAGGGTGATTTCACCCGGTCGTGGAATACCCGCACCACCACCAATGAGACCTGCCTGGGTAATGGAGTGGTGGGGTGCCCGAAACGGTCGATCGCGTACCAATCCTTGCCCCACGTTAAGGCCAGCGGCCGAATGCACTTGGGTCACAGCCATGGCCTCTTCGTGGGTCATGGTGGGCAAAATGCCGGGCAGCCGTTTAGACATCATGGTTTTGCCAGAGCCAGGACCTCCCACAAACAGCAGGTTGTGGCCACCGGCGGCGGCGATTTCCAGGGCGCGGCGCGCTTGGTGTTGCCCTTGCACGTCGGCCAAATCTAGCTCAGGGAGTTGTTTGGGTTTGTTGTCGGGTCCCGCTTTGGCTGCAGAGGCTTTGTTTTTGTCTCCTTGTACAAAGGCCACAGCATCGCGAAAATGTCTAGCCGTGTATACTTGCAATCCCTCGATTAAAGCAGCTTCGCTGCCGTTTTCAGTGGCCGTGAGCATGCGAGGTATGCCGCTGCGAAAGGCTAGGTCAGCAGCTGCAAGCACACCCCGTACCGGTTTGATGTCGCCCGATAAAGAGAGCTCTCCCATGACCATGAGTTGCCGTAGATAGCGTTGCGGTAAAGTACCAGCAGCACCTAAAATGCCCAGAGCGATGGGCAGGTCAAAGTTCGTTCCCTCTTTGCGCAGATGTGCCGGCGCTAAATTGACGGTGATCCGGCCTAGAGGAAAAGAGTAGCCACTGTTGGCAATGGCCGCTTGCACGCGAACCCGAGCCTCTCGCACGCTGCCTTCTGGTAAACCGACTGTGGAAAAACTAGGTAATCCCCCGCTGAGATCGACCTCTACACGAATGGGGATTGCTTGAATGCCAAACACATATGCACACTGCACCACCGATAGCACAGACTCGTCTCCTTACTAGCAGCTTCTTGCGAAGTTGGTTTTGTT
>JBCCES010000173.1:0-3160 GCA_039030115.1 Myxococcota bacterium | reverse complement strand
GAAAATGCCAAGAAGACACCTCGCTCACAACAACACTCTGCGGCCCCAAAGGCATGAAAGAGTGTCTCGAGAGCGAAGAGTGCAACTACTCCGATCTGATCGGAAAGTGCTTTGATAAAAACGTTGTCAAAGGCAAACCTAAAGCCCCCGCCACCTGTGCCGAGATCGATGAAACATTCTCCGATGCCAAAAAAGAGTGCAACAAAACCATCGGATGCAAGTACACAAACGGCAAATGTAAAGAGGACACAACCCTCACAATGGCCCACTGCAAGGGCAAGTCAGAGCAAAATTGCCGTATAGACCATGCCTGTACCTGGGCCTCTCGACTACAAAAATGTTACCTCGAATCGGGCATGACAGGACTCACCTGGAACAGTTGTGCAGAAGCGCCCGCAATAAAATGTAATCAGATTCCTGGTTGTGCAATAAATGGTGCAACAGGCACATGTCATGATGATCCTGCTGCCGACGGCACCGATTGTAACGCCCACGATGGCAACGAAGATGCCTGTAGGGGAGATACCCGCTGCTACTTTGCTGCTATTCGTGGTGCTGCCGGAGAATGCTTTAAAAAGCCTCAAACCCTAGCAATAGGAGCGGCTGTCGGTTGTGCAAAAGTCCCACTAGACGGCTGTGCTAAGATTCCGGGTTGCAAAGCGAATGTTGCGGGAACTGCCTGTGAAGACGTTGATTTTACTACTATTATTCCTGCTCCTCATGGAGGAGGAGTCCCAGGCGCACACCCCAACATAGCTGCTTGCGCCCATGCCGCTGATTCAAATGCCTGCAACCGAGACATACGTTGTGTCTATAGTGCTCCTCGAAACGATTGCGTTCCTCTTTTTCCATCTTTTGCTACGGGCGGCTTGACCGGCTGTGCCAACGTGCCCCTCGATAGCTGCCCTGTTACGCACGGCTGCCAAGTAAACGCTGGGGCGTGCGAAGATGTCGATTTTACAGCCCATGCAAACCAGGCTGCTTGCCATACCTATGTTGGCAACTTTGCCAACTGTGTGAAAGATGCGCGCTGTGCCTATAGTGCTCCCCGAAGCGATTGCCTTCCCAAGCACGATGCAGACCCATTAGCAACAGGTATGATCACATGTTCCGATATTCCACTCGATGTCTGCGGAAGCGTATCTGGTTGTCGAGTAAACGGTGCTGCATGCGACACAGCGCTAGGCCTCACTCACAATGCCCCCTGTGATGCGAACCACGATAACCCAGGCGCTTGCTTAATCGCGGGTTGTGCGTACAGCCCCTTTGTCTCTACGCCAGGAGCCATGCCAGCAGCTATGGGTGCTTGCTTCGATCCACCCGGTTACGCCAGGCCACCAGCAGGCTTTTGCCATCTCAAGACGCCAAACGACTTGGAGACCTTTTGCCATACACAAGATGCCAATAATGTACAATGCGCAGGAGGAGGAGGCCTAAAAATTGGAGGGACTAATGCGTGTGTCCACACGCCAGCGGTTGTAGAAGCGTGTAACATCATGGATACGACAATTCCGCTTGTTGCGCCAATGCCAAGAGCATTAAACGGTGATCTAATCTGCAAAAAATTCCAAAATATCTTAGAAACTGCTGGTGTAAATAACACGGCAGGAGCCAATCTAACAAACGCATGCAATGCCATTCAGATCCAAAAGAGTGATCTGAGCGCTTATGGTCAAGCTTGCAGGTGGGATGGGGGTACTAACACATGCAAAGCTCGCCATGCTGACGGTTACCTTGTTACGGCAGCGGATGGAGACAATGCGGCCGCCTATTGCGCAGCCATGATGGCTCTCGGAGCTGCTGGTAACAAAGCAACAGCTTGTATGGGCCTGGCAACCATTCAAACTGCCGATGTCAACAGTGCGTCGATTAAAGGGATGTCGGTGTGTGCTTACAAAGCGCCTGTTGCAGCTACGTGCACACCAGATCCTGCAGCAAATGCTCTGTGTGTAGGTTTGGCTGAAGGAAACGGTGCCGGAGAATGCCAGGACGCAACCCGACGCCATGGTGCAGCAAATTCTGCAAACGTAAATGTGTGCAGCTGGCAGGCGTTTCCGTAATCTCATTGATGATTGCCTCACAAGCGCGTAAAGCCTTGTGGGGTGGTTCAATCTAACGATGGGCTAACTCACGTTGGCAGAGCTCTTTTGTGTGTGTGATAATCACATTATGAGTCAAGGCTTATCAAAAAACAGCGTCCGCATTCTCAATCCTACCGGATTGCTGCCGCGAGGGATGTCGGACTTTGCCAAAATGGTGCAGCAAAAGCGCTGCTTTGTCGACAAAAGCTTGTTGATTCAAGAAATCTTGCACTGCGATGACGATGTTGTACTGATTACGCGCCCGCGGCGCTTTGGTAAAACCATCAACATGAGCATGCTAAGGTGTTTTTTCGAGATTCCCAGCAACAACGAAAGTCGATCAATCTCCCATCCATTCGACAATCTACTTGTTACACAGCACCAAGAAATCATGCAACATCAAGGCAAATACCCCGTGATTGCGTTGACGTTTAAAGATGTGAAAGAGAGTTCCTGGCAATACACCTACGAAAAGCTTCGGAGTGTGATCAACAAGGAGATTGATCAACACCCAGAGTCCAAGGAGTTTGAAATTGCAGGATTTGGTGACGAAGAGCGCCGTCAGTGGCAACGGATTTTAAGCTCTGATGAGGCAACGGTTAACGATTGGAAAAGTAGTCTGCAGCTGCTGTGTAAGCTTCTGACGCTGCACCACAAACAGGCCCCATGGATTTTTTTGGATGAGTACGATACACCCATCCACACAGCCTATTTGCAATCTAAAAAAGAGCAAGAAGAGATAGACAGCGCCAGTTCATACTACAACCAAATGATCACATTTATGCGTGGCTTGCTGGGCACGGCTCTCAAGGGCAACGACGTCTATTTGCACAAGGCAGTTATCACAGGCATTTTGCGTGTTGGCAAAGAGGACATTTTTTCCGATCTGAACAACCTGGGAGTGTACGGGGTGATGGACGATCGGTTTTCGCAGTTTTTTGGATTTACAACGCCCGAAGTGCAGCAGTTGCTGCAACAACGTAAACTACAACACGCATTTCCATCTGTCTAGCAATGGTATAACCGCTACCTGTTTGGGGAGGATCGTCGTGTGACAGTGTACAACCCCTGGTCAGTAG
>JBCCES010000172.1:0-3254 GCA_039030115.1 Myxococcota bacterium | reverse complement strand
GGGACGAAACTCTGCAACAGCTACTCAAAAGACCACGTAGCGGGTACCTTGTTGTCTTTAACAGGCTTGCCACTGCAGGAAACGCTCTTATTAGATCTGTTAAGAGTACAGGCAAAAAAGCGGATGTCATCTGGCTCTAAAGAATCGCCCTGGTCTTTAGCATCCACTTTAATGGTTCTTGTCCCATTAGTGCCTGTTACTTCTGTTATTTGAAGTTTACTCAAAAAGTCGTTTTTCTTCAGGTCTTGTGCGAGAAAACGATTGTAAAGGTCTGTCCCTCTAGTTTGAATGATATTAAACAATGCTGTATTTGCTTTATTCAGGTTTTCAGAATACACTGTATTGCCACCGTTGGTTATGGGAAATATCTCGCTTAGTATTGCTCCTATTGTTTTGGGCTCGATGTTATCTCCTTGAAGTCTTTCATATAATTCAACAACGGAATTTTTTACAACAACTCCATCTTTTTTTTCTGTTACTTTCCAGGTAGATAATTTATCAGCTTTTGCATACCAACAAGATGTGCTCTTGTTTTCGCATGAGTGACCCCAACACCATACATCAGCTGCCCTGTTCACAGCGCGCTGCGGCCTTGATGCGCAAAAGAACTCTTCCCCTGCCAGAATAGTGCCTTGAGGCAAACTCGGCCTCTCCGAATCGAGAGGACCCACACACGTAACAGTACCTTTCGTAGTGAAAAATCCACCTACACGAAGTCCGCAAAACGTGTCTGTTGTCACAGCAATTTGCGTATATTCTCGTTTGCCAAAAAGCTTAGATTTCTTCGCCGACACCTCCCCTTGGCAAACGGGGATGCCATCTGTTTGCAATACACAAACCCCTGTAGAGCTGACTACCATGTGCTCTTCGCTAAGTTTTACCCCCAAATCTCCCGTTTGTACTTCAGTAGAATCGGTGCCTTCAGAAGAAGAGCCACAACCTTGCTGCATAACAATACAAAAAGCCAAACAGAAGCTATAGGTTTCTCGCCAGTATTGCATCTACGTTTACCTACTGCACACTCACAACCACTTCATCAAAACATAACAAGGCTCCTGCGGATTATATTCCAAGCCTATTCCATCAACACAACACCCCCCTGGTTATAGATTAATCTTTCCCTTGAATCGACTCGGCTTGTTTGTGCAAATCCTGTCGAAGTGCACTACATGCTTCACCTCCTGCACCTTCGAAAAGGAGACCGCGTTTTAGATGTCGGTGCCGGTCCCGGCTGGACCACCGCTTTGCTAGCCTGGCTCGTTGGGCCACACGGACGGGTGGGGGGGTAGAACGCATCCCGCAACTCACTGCTTTTGGTCAAGACAAAACGCTGTCAGGCTCTTATCGTAGATGAGCAAAAAACAGGAACAGGAGAGACCCCCACAACAAAAGCCTATTTTTGGAGGTCGGCATCATATGCTATTTTTGCCCCTATGAGCACACTACACACCATCACGGGCAAAGTAGTCCGTTGCACACAAGAAACGAACGACACATGGACACTAGACATCGACGTTGCCTCTGAAAATCGCCACTACCAGGCGGGGCAGTTTATCAGCATTGACCCGCACCAATTTTCTGTGCTGTCCAACTGGATTGCCTATTTAGAGCACTGCAAAGGCCGAAAAGAGCAGGTACGAGCTTACTCCATGGCATCTGCACCGCACGAACCCTACGTGTCTATCACCATCAAGCCTGAAACATACCAGCCTGGGCAAACCGCTTATCCACCTCTTATGTCATGTTTGCTAGCTTCCGACTGGCTACAGGGTCGTGACATCACCTTCAAGGGTTATACAGGGGCTTATACATTGCGGTATCTCGATGAAGAACCGTATCGCCACATTCGAACCGTCGTGCACATAACAGCAGGCTCTGGCATTGTGCCTAATTTTGCTCTGCTAAAAGATGCATTGCATAACAACAAACATCCTCACATACACCACACTCTTATCAACGTGAACAAAACCCTGTCAGACATTATTTTTCGTCAACAATTAGACGAGCTTGCGCAACAACACCCACAGCGACTGCAACTGTTGCATCTGCTGACACGGCAACAAAACCTGCAGCAATTGCCGGAGAACTTGCCCAGTGGGCCAAGGTATCAAACAGGCAGGCCCACACTGCAACTGTTGCAACAATACATGACACAGACCCAAAACACCTTGGTATATGCCTGTGGCCCTGCCCTCACGAGGTGGCAAAAACAGCGGGCACAGCAAACAGGTGAGTCCCTAAAGCCTCGTTTTATCGAATCGGTCACACAGCTTGTGCATGAACTGGGGGTCGCTAAAAACTGCTACAAAACAGAGAAATATGGGTAAACAATAGGGGAAATATAGCGATTGTCTGATGGGTTTTTGTTTATGAAGGGGTCAAGCGTGAAGGTGGATTGATGAAACAGCGGCTCAAGATAAACGGCTTGCCTCAGACAGCAATTTTTCTGTTGATGCTGTCATGCGGTGAACAAAACAACGAACAAACCGTTGCAGACCTATCTGCAAAAAAAACAGTGAACGACTGCACACAGATAAAAGACCAAACACAGTGCCCCCAATACACACAAACAGATGAACGGTGTGTCTGGGACAGAAACTGTAAACCTTTATCTAAAGCCTGGTGGAATAACTGAAAACTGCGATTCAAGTCTGAATCGGCAACTCCACAACAAATGTTGTTCCTTCATCTGCCGATGAATGCAAATTAATGCGACCTCGGTGATGGCGTATAATGCGCTGACATACGGACAAACCCAACCCCGTGCCCTTCTCCTTGGTGGTAAAAAAAGGAATGAAGATCTTTTCACGCACATGGGCAGGAATTCCCGTACCGCTGTCTTGTACACACAGCTGCACTTTCGCTCCCGCGGCTTCATTGTTTTGAGCATCCGCCTCAAGAACCTGTGTACGAATCTGCAGCAGGCCTTTGGAACCCATGGCATGTTTGGCATTAATCACAAGGTTGAGCAATACCTGGCGTAATTGCTGTGCGTCGCCCTGCACAAGAGGCACATTGTCTTGCAAAGAGACCTCTAGTTGAATTGTATCGGGCAAATCATGTTGAAAAAGCTGCAGGGTCTTGCGCACCACATCGTTGAGATCAACAGGAGTTAGTAGGGCCTGGAAAGGCCTGGCATACTCCAAAAATTCTTTGGCATGGAGATGGCTGTCCAGGCAAACGGTGGTCGCTTCTCGGCTGTTAAGGCGGGAGAGCCGACCGGGCTCAACCCCCTTCGCACCGAGATTGATGAG
>JBCCES010000171.1:0-3275 GCA_039030115.1 Myxococcota bacterium | reverse complement strand
CAATCGTTGGCAGCACCATTTGCTGTGCAGATTTGCTGCATTTGGTTGTACGGAATGTGGTGCGCGTGGCCAACACTGCTGGCGTTGTGTAGTAGTCCTTGCAAGCGTATACATGCATTGGGACTATAAACACCTGCAGGGCTTGTTGTTCCTCCAAGAGATTGGCAAATAGCATTGGTGGTGGCTCCATTGAGAACACAAGATTCAGCAACGACCGTACTGCCGTTGTGGACGCAGACTCTCTGACCTGAGATGATTGCATTTGCAGCTCCAGCTACACCATTACAGCGGTTAACATGTGCATCGAATTGATGGCAGTATGTCTCAAGCACATTAATGGCCCGTGGACGGCAGACATATTTTGGGAGCGGTGGAGGTGGCGGAGTAGCAGGCATGTTAACACATATACTTTTGTATTTTTCACCTGCTCTAGGTGCTGGGCGATCATCCCATGTACATGTTTTCTGCGAAAGACAGGGATTTTGTGCTAGGCCTTTACACGGAGCTTTAATATCGGCGTCTTTACATTTGCTGTTGTTGGCAGCATCTGGCATGCAACGCCCTCGACATTTCGGATCGGTGCCTTTGTAACTAGGACACTTAAATTTCACCGTTTTAATGGGAGTCATGGTCATCATCTGTTGATTGTTCATGTTCTTGTTAAGATTGCTTTGCTTGGGTCGTTTGCTTGTAAGAGATTGTTTTGTGCTTGGTATGGGGGACTTCGCAGTGTTTTGCTTGTTGTCGGTTGCCACCGGGTTGTCATCGGCACCTTCCGTTTCTTCGCCATTACCCGTTGTTTCACCACATGCCGCCATAAGCATGAGTGAAAAAGCTAAACCATATCTGAGAACTATATTTCTTCTTTTCATCGTTACTTTCTCCCTCTGTCTTCATAACTATGACACCACATTAGGGGGGCGTGTGTCAAGGGCTTATGCGAAAACAAATTCGCATTTCTATTCTTTTTTTGATGTATAGTATTCCCCCATAGAAGTTCCTGAAATAAGAGCCGTGTATTCGTTTGCTACATTGAGGTGCAAATCGTCTAAGCCAATGCCGTCGTAAGGATTTTCCAGATGATCTTGAATATTGTCTAAACTCACCAAGACAATGCTGTAAACAACAGCAACGAAATACCCAGACGTGTGGGAGTCTGCCAAGTCGATGCCCGCGAAGTAGGGGGAAAATATAATGGGAAATGCCATCAGAAAAATGCGGCTGTAGGCGCGTAAAGCAGAGGGCGTATGGTAGCAAGCAATGTTTTTCATCTGCTCAAAGCTCGTGATGGCAGAGTGTAAAAACGCATTGGCAGCAGTCACATAGGGAACTGGTACGTTGCACTGCAGCATCTCTTTATGCATGTGGGAAAATAGACGAAATGTTTGGTAAATCTCCTGAGACGCTTGCTCTTGTTTTGTTTCGGAGGATTGTAAGCAAACCGCCAGGTTTGAGAGCAGCCGATATATCAAATGCAGATTCTCTTTTGGTGGTTTACCCTCACTGTACACGCAGTTGTGGTAAGCCAAATACAAAGAGGCGAGGCTGCTTTTGAATACAGCAAAGCTTTTGAGTGCATCTTCTCGCCGTTTGTAGGCGCTGGCAATAGAAAAAACAAGGGGGAAAATCACTGCCAAACCAATGACATTTGTGGGTATATGAAAAATAAAATCCATTTTTCGGCAAAGAAATGTACACAACATAGACAAAATAGGAACAATGGCTGTGTTGAGTCCAACGATGTACACAAAGTGTCTGAGGGTTTTCATTGCTTTGCTTCGCTAAACGTTTTTTCTCCTTCTGTACAGCAATTGAGGGAGCATATTTATTTCTTGCTGTTGGAGTTGATGTACAGTGATGGCAAGGTAAAACCCCATGGGGATTGTTGATTCATGCATGCATAAGATGGCACAGCACGAAACGGTTTTTGACATGAAGCAGCCCTGGTTGCTATTGGATACCTCTTCTCCACAGGGTGTTGTTGCTGTGTGGCAAGATGGGTTGGTCTGTGCACAGATGGCTTTACCCCACTTTCGGCAGCATGCTGAAATGCTTTCAGGAGCTGTGTCGCATTGTTTAAAGCAAGCCCGTGTTGCTTTTCATGAACTGGCAGGCATTGCTGTAGGGCAGGGTCCGGGTTCTTTTGTGGGTGTTCGGATTGCCATGGCCCATGCCAAAGGGATGGCCTGTGCACTTGGTATCGGCATGGTAGGTGTGCCCACATTGCTAGCTTTAGCTGCTGGAGAAAGTAAGCCGGTCGGCCAACGGGTTTTGGTTTTGCTTGATGCACGGCGTGCTCAGGTGTTTGCGCAGCAGGTTTTGTATCTGCACATGCCAGAGTGCAGCTGGGTGCTGCCCGTTGCACAGGGGTGCCCTGTTGCTCTCAGTCAGAAACAGGTGATGCAGGAAACCAAACAGGTAGATTGTGTAATCGCTTGCCGTTTGCAGCAAGCTTGGTTAGATGCGTTGGGTAGCAAGCAAATCGTGCAGGTGCATGGCCCCACCGCCGTGGGCATGGGGCGCATGCTTGTGGCGCATCTTGCTCAAGAGGGGCTGCCAGATAGGCGTGGTTGTGGTGAGCTACAGCCGGTGTATGTACGTTCTCCCGATGCCCGCTTGCCCACAGGTCGTGTTATTTGAAGTGTGAAGCATCTTTTAAGAAGAGGATTGTGGGCGAAGTGTTTGTTGTTGCGAAGCAACAGAACCTTGCCCACGCAGTAAGATATTCATTTGAATGTCTACGTTGTTGCCAATGGTAAATGTCATCCATCCTTTGCCCACGCCGAAGTCTTTTCGATTGATCGTCGTACGCCCTACAAATCGCTTGGCAGGAGAACCTTTTAACGTTGTGTTCTCTAGCCGACCTTTAAAACATTGATTTGCTTTGCGTTTGCCTCGAATGATTAAGGTGCCGCAGATGTTGAGCTGTTGTTGCTCCAAGTCACCTCCTAGTGCCTCAACAGATGTAGAGGTAAATTTAATGTATTGCCCTTGGGGATTGATGATTTTTTCGCGACCCTTTTTGCGATACAGCCCAAAAAAAGGTTCTGAAAGCATGTGATTGGCGAGGTTTTCGTCGCTCACCTGTTTGAATCGTTTGTGTTTCACATCGGCCTTTTGGGTTTTCAAACTCTTCACAGGGATACGAAGGTGTACTTTAGATGTTTGCATATCTGTTTTGTCGTAAGTGACTTGGCCCTGAATGTTAGAAAACACTCCGGTCACTTTTGCTTTTGTCCATGTATTGATGCCTCTGAAAAAAACGGCGCTTTTGT
>JBCCES010000170.1:0-3292 GCA_039030115.1 Myxococcota bacterium | reverse complement strand
GGAGAATCCACCCATTTGCATCCAATGGTAAAGTAGCGACAGTTCGTTTTGCTTGAAATGTTGTGGCACTTTTTTTGCCTTGCTATGAACTCCTCCTGTGTTTTGATGCTGCTAAAGGTAAAGAGCTCACCTGCTTGGGAACTCGATGCTGTGCCCTGCCCACAAGAGACAGAAACAGCAACTCCTACCAAACAGACACCTACAACTATAGGTAAGTGTGGTCGTAATTTGCGTGTTGTCGAGCTATCCATTGATCCCCTCCCAACTTCTGCTCTCATAAACAAAACAAGCAGTCATTGGATTGGATTCCCAGCAATCGCTCACGCTTGTGTAGACCTGGTGCTAAACATGCCTGCCTGGTAGGCTGCAAAAAGTGACCAAAACGGAACCGATGAGCACAACCGCCTCGCCATCTTTTGTGAATGACCCGCGTACGGTCTATCTGCTCGATGGCTCGGGGTATGTATTTCGTGCCTACCACGCTATGGCTCCCTTGCGTGCGCCCGATGGAACACCCACAGGCGCTACGTATGGATTTTGCAACATGCTGTTGCGATTGCTCAAAACCTTTCATCCTCAATATTTGGCCATCGCCTTTGACACCAAACACCCTACGTTTCGCCACCAACTGTATTCTCAATATAAGGCGAATCGCACAGAGGCTCCCGAGGAGCTTATTGCACAACTGCAATGGATTTATCAATTGGTCGATGCGTGGGGTATTTGTCGTTTGGTACAGCCAGGGTGGGAAGCAGACGACCTGCTGGGCACCGCCACACGCATTGCCCAAAGCCGCAGTCATCCTGTGTGTTTGGTGAGCAGCGACAAAGACCTGATGCAACTGGTCGGTGATGGCGTGTGGATGTTGCGAGACATGCAAGGGCAACAAGCAAGTGCTTTGCGCTTTGTGGACAAACAGGCCGTTGTAGACAAAATGGGCGTGCCTCCCAGCCAAATTGCCGACCTGCTTGCGTTGGCCGGCGATGCTTCCGACAACATTCCAGGCGTTTCAGGAATAGGCCCTAAAACGGCCGCCACTCTTTTGCAGCAATACGGCGATCTAGAAAACGTATTACAACATGCAGCGCAGCTGCCACAAAAAGCAAGACGGGAGCGCTTGTTAACAGATGCAGACAACGCGCGACTCAGCCGCAAACTGGTGGACATTGATTGCCATATGCAGGGTGAACATCTCTCTTTAGATGACTGGGTCTATACAAAACCCAACACACAGCAGCTGTTTCCCCTATTTACAAAATTGGGTTTTCATAGATTGTTGCAACACCCGCTGTTACAAACCCCCCAGGGGGACTTACGGCCTGCATCGCCCAGACAAACCAGGCCCAATGAGCATCTGCAGCAAGACCCTGCTGCACAGCTACCTGTCAATGTCATGTGTATCACCTGTGAGCAGGAGCTCAAACAGCTGCTGCCGCAGCTACAGCAGGCAGCGTCGATAGCCCTATATGCTCCAACCGATCCCGAAAACAGCTTACACGATGCCCCTGTGGGCTTGGCATTGAGTTGGCAACAAGGGCAAGCTGTTTACATCCCTTTGAAGCATCGGCACTTGACTGCCTCTTCTACCACACAATTATCCCCTCACATGGTGGTGCAACAGATTGCAAATGTTTTACGAACACAAGGCGTTAGCCTCGTGGCTGCCGATGCCAAGCAACACCTGCACACCCTCAAGCAGATGGGTTTTACCAATGTAACATTTGCGCACGACCCCTTGTTAGCAGCCTACTTATTAGATGCCCACGACGACATGCAGCCTCGCCTGCAGCAGCTGTGCCAGCAACAGTTAAATGCACAAATAGACACACGCAAACAGCTATGTGGCTCGGGCAAGCAAGAACAAGCTTTTGCACAGTTGGATATGCAACAAGCGGCACACTATAGCGGTCAGCAGGCCCAAGCCACCTGGTTATTATTGCAACATCTGCAAACAAAGCTGCAGCAGCACAACTTACAGGGGTTATACAACCAACTAGAGATGCCGCTGCAACATGTTCTGCAACGCATGGAAAGCATCGGAGTGTTGCTCGATACAATGCAGCTACAGCAACTGGGACAACAGTTTGCAAGCAAGCTACAACACCATCAGCAACAAGCCTGGGACATGGCGGGCCACCCTTTTAACCTGGCTAGTCCACAACAAGTGAGCCACGTGCTATTTGACAAGCTGGGGTTGCAAAAAGGCAAAACCGGCAAAACAGGGCCTTCAACCGACGCCAGTGTGCTGCAACAGCTTGCCAAAACACATCCATTACCCAAGTTGCTGCTACAGTACCGCCACTTGGCAAAGCTCAAAAGCACTTACACCGATGCATTACCTCAATTGATCAACCCCCATACCGGACGTTTACATACCCGATTTAATCTGTTTGTAACAGCCACGGGTCGGTTATCGTCAAGTGATCCGAACTTGCAAAACATTCCTGTGCGAACCCCCGAAGGCATGCGCATTCGCCGTGCTTTTGTAGCCGATGCAGGCGATCTGCTCATTGGTTTGGATTATTCTCAAATTGAGCTGCGAATATTGGCACATCTCAGCCAAGATCCGGTGCTCATGAGCAGTTTTGAAAAAGAGGAAGATGTGCATCAACGCACAGCCAGCGAAATTTTTGGTGTTGCGATGCAAGCCGTCGATTCCAAGCAACGAAGCATTGCCAAAACCATCAATTTTGGCCTCATGTATGGCATGGGGGCCTTTCGACTTAGTCGCGAACTGCAGATTTCACTCACCGAGGCAAAACAGACCATTGAGCGTTACTACGAGCGCTACAAGGGCGTTGCTCGCTGGCAACAAGAGGTGATTGAGCAAGCTAAGCAGACAAAGGAGGTGCGCACGCTGTGGGGTCGATTACGTCAACTGCCTCACATTGCTTCGGCCAACCGCGTGTTAGCAAGCCGTTTTGAACGTTTTGCAATTAACACGCCGGTGCAGGGAACCCAAGCAGATATTATCAAACAGGCGATGCTCAACGCCGATATGGCCCTGCGCGCGTTTCCTCGGGCTCGCATGCTGTTGCAAGTGCACGATGAACTGGTGCTACAAGCCCCCCAAGCGCAAGCACAGCAGGTGTGTGATGCCATTCAAACCGCCATGACACAAGCGGCTAAGCTACGTGTCCCCCTCGTCGTTAACACAGCCATCGGCAGATGTTGGGCCGATTTGTCTAAATAACAAACAACAATCTCAGCAGAGAATGCCACCTTGGCTTATTTGCAATTTTAGGGAATTTCGATAATAAGACCTCTGTTTATTCCCAAGGATGGTGACAAG
>JBCCES010000169.1:0-3331 GCA_039030115.1 Myxococcota bacterium | reverse complement strand
TGGGCCCATGGAGAGATTGGGTACGAAATGTCCGTCCATAATGTCTACGTGAATCCAATGGGCACCGGCATCTTGCACTTGCTGGACGTGCTGTTTTAGGTGGGTGAAATCCGCCGACAAAATCGAAGGGGCAATGCGGTACTTGCTATGGGGCATCTCTCATCTTATTTTTTAAGAAATTCAGCGACTTTTCTATGTTTATTCATGACAGCCCAGGCATAGGGGGTGTTGCCAAAGGCGTCGTAGGCACGAATGCCTGCACCTGCTTTTAAAAGTCGCTTGACGCAGGGCAGATTCCCATGTTTTGCTGCCAAGTGTAAAGCGGTCATGCCAAATTGATCCTGAGCATTCACATTTACCCCCGCTTGTAGCAAGAGGGGAATGACCTCTTGTGCTTGGGGATTTTTGGCTGCCCAATGCAATGCCGTGCGGTGGTAATGATCCAACGCTGTTACTTGAGCCTTTTTTTGTAAAAGGTGCGACAACACTGTGGGTGTGCCCTCGCAAGCAGCGATGTGCAGTGTGCTTCGCCCTAGCAAGTCGTGTTGCTGTACGTCGACACCTTCATTTAATAGTTGCTCTACAATATGAATTTGGCCTTGGCGCGTGGCGTTGTGTAAGGGGCATATTTCTGTAGGGGATGGTGGTTTGGCCTGTAGAGCATACCCCATCCAAATGACCATGACGGCTATGCACACCGTTGCGCCTGCCACTGCCCATTGAAACGCTTTGTCTACCATAACCACTCCTTGACTATTTTATTTGCTCTCCAATAACCCTTCCCTTTAATATATTCCTATTGGGGTGTTGTTGGCAATTGGGTTGCGTTTTGTGCTTCATATCGTGTAGCTTGATGACCAGATTGTAGCATTGGGTTTATCGTTTACGGGGAGGAAACATGAGTGTGACTGGGCGTGGGGTCTTATTGTGTTTTGTTGTTGTCTTGGGCCTAGGTGCGCCAAGTCTTGCAAAGTCTTCTTGGCAAGAGGAGGTGCGGATGTTACGTCAGCAAATGGATCAGCAAACCAAGCGTTTGAGTGAGCAAGCCGAAGAGATACAGCAGCTTCGTAAACAGTTGCACCAGCCAAGGGTGGCTTATGTGAGTGGAAAGGTTTTGGAGCAAACCCTTGAGGGCAGTTTTCGCATGCGAGAACTCACGCAGAAAAAAGAGCGGTTAGAGCAAAAGCTAAAAAAACGTGAAGCACAACTCAAGGCGCAAGAGGCTGGTTTGCTGAAAGTGCGCGAGGGATTGCAACAAAAAGCGGGTATGGGAATGATGGATCCCAAAGCATTGCAACAAGAACAGATGGAATTTCAGCAAAAAGCGGGAGAATTTCAAAAAGAGTTTGCTGAACTGCAAAAGATGCAATATACGTCCCAAGAGCAGATCCGTAAAATGCAACAGGAGTTTTCTGTCATTCTCAAAGCAAAAATGGAGCCTGTTAAGCAAAAAGTAGAAAAGGAGCTGGGACTACCCATTGTTTACGAAGAGGTTCTTTTTGCCGTTGGTTCAGCTGTCGATGTAACAAGCCGGCTTGTTCATGCCTACAACGAAAAATATCCTTGGCCACCGCCCGAAGCCAAGCAGTCAGTTATCAAAGAAGGGAAAAAGGGCAAAAAAAGCGTAAAAAAGGGTAAAAAGCATTAAAAATAACGGCAAAGTGCCTTGGAAAATTCTCTGTTTGGGCTTGTTGTTGTGTGGATTGCTTGGTCTCGCATGGGTAAAGGCTTGCGTGTTGCAAGTGTTTCGTGGTCAGGCGTTGGTGCAATTGTCCCATCGTCAAACGAAGCGATCGCGTTTTGCGCAAGGGTTTCGAGGAGCTATTTACGATCAGCAGGGCCGTTTATTGGCCATGACGGCTCCTGTGTGGTCTGTGTATGCCCATCCCGCTCACGTGCGGCAAGCACATGAGACAGCTGTTGCCTTAAGCAAGCCTTTGCAACGCCCTGTTTCAGATCTATACAAAAAGCTCACAGATCAACGCTCCTTTGTTTGGCTTTCCCATCTATTGACCGAGCAACAGATCCATCGCATCCAAAAGTTACAGTTGCCAGGCATTGGAACCACACGGTCGCATCGACGTTTTTATCCACAGCACCTTTTAGCAGGTCAATTATTGGGGAGTGTATCGCAAGACGACGAAAAGGGAACCTCTGGCGTGGAGCTTACCTTTGAGCATGTTCTCAAAGCAAATCGGCAGCGCATCTGGTTTGAGGTGGATGCTGTCGGCAGTCCCATGCAAACGGCTGCCGTGCCTGCGGCGTGGCAGTTGCAGGGCTGGGATGTACAACTCACTTTGGATGCCCAACTGCAGTATGCGACACAACAAGTCCTCGCAGAAGCTGTGCAAAAGCATCAGGCAAATGCTGCCTGGGCCATTGTCATGCATCTGCCCACGGGGCGTATTTTGAGCATGGCCAGCGTGCCTGATTGCAATCCCAATGCTCCTGCACCCCATGATCCGGCTTGCCGTAACCGCCCTGTGTTTGATGCGGTTGAACTGGGTTCTGTTTTTAAATTTGTTCCGTTGGCAGCGGCTCTTGATGCAGGAGTTGTCACGCCGAATCAGCGCATTTTTTGCGGTAAAAAGGGGTATCGTACAGGGAAATTTGTGATTCGTGATGTGGCCAAGCGCGGGTGGGCTTCTGTGCAAGAGATCTTTGTGAATTCCATCAACACCGGCACCATTCACATCACCCAACTTTTAGGAAAGAAGAGACTATTTGAGGCCATGCAGCGGTTTGGGTTTGGTCAACGCAGCCGGGTTGGATTTGTTGAGGAGTCTGCTGGTCGCATTCAACCTCCAAAACGTTGGGGAGAGGCCCGTTTTGCCAATATTGGCATGGGGTATGGCTTTACAGCTACTTCGTTGCAGTTGTTGCAAGCTGCAGCCGTTGTAGCCAGCGGTGGCGTTCGGGTACAGCCGCAGCTGTTGCAGGCCATTCGTAGCCCTGCTTTGGTAGGGAGCGGGTGGCAGAAGCCGGCAAACTATCCGCAGCCCCTGAGGCAGGTTATCAAGGCAAAAACGGCAAAACAGATGGCTCACATGATGTTTGCGGTAACGCAAAAGGGTTCAGGAAAAAAAGCGCAGATTCAGGGTGCCTGGGTTGCGGGCAAAACAGGAACAGCTGAAAAGGTTGATCCCCAAACAGGTCGATACGACAAAAAGCGCAATCGCTCTTCGTTTGTGGGCATGGCATCAGCCAGAGAATGACCGCCCTCTCCTTGAGAAAGTCAAATCAGGCCCAGTCTGAAAATAAAAGTGCAACTTTTAGGCCGATTTTTTGACTTTGGCGCGTAGACTGCGCGGCGTTAAAATCAGATCGGCGC
>JBCCES010000168.1:0-3338 GCA_039030115.1 Myxococcota bacterium | reverse complement strand
CCAAAAACAAAAGGAGGCTCTTTTTTTATCCTTTCAATTTCTCATACGTTTCTGATCCACATTACCCGAGAGAGTTATTTCACAGGGTAGACTCCATAGTAGCTGTGCTGCATGCTGTACCCTGCAAGCAGTTTGCGCCTTGCAGGGTACATATGAGCACGCAGAATCAGTGTGCTGTCCAAGCGCACACATCTGTGTTTGCAGCATTTGCTGCACCATGGCGTTGGGTTGCGTCCTGGCATGCTCCGACACCGTTTCCTTCAGCCAAACCTGCACACAGAGCATTTGCGTTTGTAGGATTGGGCTTGCACGCACCCGCAACTGGTTTTGTGTATGTGCAAAGAGGTGTGCCTTGAATGCTAGCACTATTGGCGTCGGCAGTACGAATAGTAGACAGACCTTCACACGCCCTTTTTCTGTCTGCCGCATCGATGGCATGATTCATCATGGCATCGCAGTAGTTTTGTGCGCCATTTACACCACCACCACCAGGGCTGTAGAGAAGATTGTTGTGAAATGCTAAACCCAACCCCAACCCACCAGGCATAGCTTTCTTGCAGTGGTTATCACCACCATCCCACCGGCAAGGTGCTCCCTCATCAGAACGATCTCGTTTTAGAACCCGTACAGCAAGACATGCAGCTTGCAACTGTACATCATTATTAATTCCATTAGCTCTTAAGGTAGCTTCCAGTGTACCACAGACTGCGTCTCCATTGCCTCCTCCAATAGGCGCACACGCTTCAGCAACCTCTTCGTGCACACAGACATTGTTGACAACTCCGATCGACAGACCATGGCAGTTCACCTGATTACCATTTTGCGTCTCGCAAAAAGCTTTTAGAGCATCTGGTGAGCGCAGATGACAAAAGCCTGCTGGCCTGTAGCCTGCCGATGGGTCTAAGCAGGCACCCAAAGTTCCGGCAACAGCAGCTGGACGGGCAACAAAGCGATTATAGACACAACCTGCCGCCCGACAACCGACTTCATTAGCATGAAAACCGTTGCAAGGCGCGTTTGTGACGAGAGGAGCATCTTCGCATGTACCACCACCACCACCGCCAACGTTCTGTGCACAACCAAATATGCTGGCGCAGACATCGAATGGAATGTCAGCGCATTTCAGCATGCCTGTTGCTAACGCGATTCCTTTGGCAAAACACGCATCCCGCACATCACTAAATTGGCAGCGGGCATCACCATTGCAGGTATCTGCATCAGCATGGATACTACAAGCTGCATGATTTGGCCGGCCATTGAGTGCAGTGTTTTCACACGCATTATGACCACCGTTTTGTTGACAGCCAAACACATTGTCGCAGACATCAAGCGGGATATCTGCGCAGCCGGCCATGCCTGTTGCTAACGCGATTCCTTTAGCAAAACAGGTAGCCCGCACGTCACTAAATTGGCAGCGGGCATCGCTATTGCAGGCGTTTGCATTAGCAGCATAGATATTGCAAGCTGCATGATTTGGCCGGCCATTGAGCGCATCGTTTTCACATGCATCGTGGGCGCCGTTTTGTCGACAACCAAACGCGGTGTCGCATATATCCAGGGGAATCTCAGCACATCCTCTTATGCCTGTGCGCAGCACGACACCGGTGTCGAAGCATGCATTTCGGATGTCGCTAAAACGGCACCGGACGTCGGCATTGCAGGTGTCTGCGTCGCCGTGGGCATTGCAATCGCCGTGGTTGGCAAGGACAGTGAGGTTTTTGTCGCGACATGCAGCTCCGTTAACCTCACAACCAAACAGTGTGGGGCATTTAGCAACCGGCACTTCGGTGCAGTTGTTCCAATTGGGTAGGATTGCAGTGGCTTCGAGGAAACATTTTTGCAATCGAGATTCCCAGGTGCAGGTTGGTTCGTTGCGGCAACTTTGTTCTGATTTGCCCTTGCAGTGGGCCATTGTGAGACTCTTGTTCTCTTCACATTTGCCGTTTGTGTGTTTACATCCGATGGTCCTGTTGCACTCCTTTTTGGCCTCGGAATCGGAGAATGTTTCATCGATCTCGGCACAGGTGGTGGGGGCGTCAGGTTTGCCTTTGACAACGTTTTTATCAAAGCACTTTCCGATCAGATCGGAGTAGTTGCACTCTTCGCTCTCGAGACACTCTTTCATGCCTTTGGGGCCGCAGAGTGTTGTTGTGAGCGAGGTGTCTTCTTGGCATTTTCCTTTGAAGGTACATCCGAGTGTTTTGTCGCATGCGTTTTTGGAGGGGATTTGGGCGCATGTTTCGGGAATGACGATTTTTGTTTGCGCTGCTGCGTATTTTGCGTGTTTGTTGTTTGGTGAGATGTTTGAGTCTACCTGTTTATCTTGTGGTAGGGTCTCGTGAGGTTTTTGAGTTGTTCCGGTTTCGTTGTCATTTTCTGTTCCAGATGGTTGGTCACAGGCAATACACATGAGAGTGATGCATGCACACCCGACAAGTTGAAGTTTGTTTTTAATCATTTTTTCTCCTTTTTGACTAAAGCCATTTAATTATGGCTTACAATTAGGTGGATTGCAAGCTTATGATCTGGATCACCACCTATGAGACAGCCGCCCTTTTGTTAGGGAACATTTTTTGTATTGTTTCATAAGGTGTTTTTTGTTCCAAGTCCTGATGAGGCCGAATGGTGTTGTACGTGGTTTCAAACTGCTTGAGCTGTCGTCTTAAAGTCTCTAGGTCCTGTAAAGATTCTTGCTGATTGTAAAACTCATACCGGCATGTGCGGTTGAAACACTCTACATGTCCATTGAGCTTTGGACTTCTTGGGGGCAAAACATAAAGGGGGATCTGTGCCTGTTGACAGGCCTTCTCAAAATCCCCCATAAATTCTGTTCCCCCATCAACCTGAATCCCGCAAAGCCAAGGCATGGTCTGTTTGACGTGTCTCAGAAAATCCGCCCCATTGGACGCACTTGCCCTGGGGTACACTTGCATCGCTCCTTGACGCGTGACAGGGTCTACAGCACTAAATTGAATCCGCCTGACACCATAGGTGTCTTTAGACAGCTCAATCGTATCGAGCTGTACCGGGAACACAGTGTTTCTCAAATCTTTACGCAAACGCTGAGCATGAGGCCTTTTGACAACCCGTTTTGCCTGCACAAGGCAAGAGCGACCCATCAAAAAAAGACGACTTACCCATCGATACAACGTGCTGCGTCCACACTTGACTAACGCAGCTGCTTCTTGGCTGGTTTTACCTCCTTGCTGTAGTTCCACCCAGAGCTTGAGCTTGTCCAGTCGTTCTTGGACTTCTGGGCTACAAACCTCTTTCTTGCTTGCCCTATAGATTTCTCTTTGAAAACAAAATATCTTCATACTGCCTCCTCTGGTTTTGGT
>JBCCES010000167.1:0-3352 GCA_039030115.1 Myxococcota bacterium | reverse complement strand
AGCAACGCTTTTGCTTTTAGGGAGCAACTGCTAGCATAATAGCGTTTGCACAAACCAGGAGATAACCATGCTAACCAACATGCCGCACGACTCGCTATGTAGACAGATGATGCGTTTTCGCTCATTTCAGCAAGCATTTGTACAGCGCCACGTGCCAAAACAGATCCAAAATTGCGTTGCCACAAGTTTATCATGTCAAAGATACCGCCGATGTTACCGATAGCTGCGTACCAGAGCTCGATGCAACCGAGCTGCTGATGAAACATATTCGCGATCCGCATCTCGAGCAGGTTTTGCAGCGTTTCGAACCGTTGTTGGGCGCTGTAATGGCCAAGCAGAACGGCCGTGTTATGCTCAATGCGCTGTTGAGCTATGTGATCGCCCATGGAAAAGTAGGCGATACATATGATAAAATAGAAGAAAAGGGTGTTTTGCGCGGCAAGCTGGAGGAGATTTATATGACTATTGCACAGGCATTACAACAAAAAGGGGAACAGCTCGGTCTGCAAAAGGGCGAACAGCTCGGGTTGCAAAAAGGTGAACGGCTCGGGTTGCAAAAGGGACGTGAAGAGGGCCGCGAAGAGGGCAAAATTTTGGGCTTTGAAGAGGGGCGCCTGCAAATTGCGCAGAACATGCTGCGCGCTGGAATCGAACCTAACACGGTTGCAGCAACCACCGGTTTATCTCTTAAACGGATAGTAGCCCTAGGCAAAGCCAAATAGCCTGCGCCTACGGCTGTGCGTATCGAACCATTTCGAGGATCTGTTTGATCCAATCGCACGCCTCCTGTTGAGAGGCGAGCTTGATTTTCCTCTCTTCCTAGCAAGACTATTCCGATCTCTATTGAGACAAAACCGCCCGTGATTGCGTTGCCTTTTTTTAATGCGTCGGCCCTGACCCAACACAAGCCAAACTTGACAAATTCTGATACCAGTCACAGCAAATTTTGAATAAGCTGGAAAATGCCTATGGCCTTGTTAACGGAAACGAGGGCTTTAAACGTTGGAATGATATTATAAAATTTCATCAGGACGAAACTGTGCTTGATAATAGACTATCAGCAACCTTAGGACCAATCAACGATGCCATTAGAGGCCTGTTCAGAGGGAACCAACTCGCGTCTACTTGCAGAAGTTAACTTTTACAACGACAAAGTAGATGTGTATGCACACGATATTTTAGATGTTTTGCGATCCCATGTGCATCATGCAGCAAAAGCCTACTTTGCTGATCAAAACCCAACTGACCAAGCTGAGATTGAGGCTGCGCAATGGATTAATGATCTTGGCAATCAAAAATATGCTAATTTATTGAATCATGTAAGGAATGCAGTTAGATACCTGTTCTTTGCTTTGCGAGATCCTGACGAGCATTTTAACCAGGAAAGGGATAACCTACAGTGGGCTAACCTTAGAGCGCCCTAACTCTTTGTGCTCAAGCGTGGGTGGTGAGCTCTCCGGCTTGATCAAAGGAAGTTGATGCATCTGCTGCAGTTTTGCTGGAGCCAGGCCTAGGCGTTGCTGTAGCAGAGGGTAGAGCTTGTCGGGCCGTTTGCGGCAGCAAGATAGCCTAAGGCATTACACATCCAAACGTTTTTAGATCATGATCGCACCAATACGATTACATGATCAGATATAAGCTAGCCTGGCCATGTAACAATGAAAGAGTCTGTTTCGTCACTTTAATAAGCCAAAAATTTATTACAGATCGCAATATGCGCTCAAATTCGCTGAGGAGTTTGAGCAGGTGGTGGTTGACGCGGCTGCGGTTTGAAATCTCACTTGTAAAATAATATTTCTCATTGAACAAAAACTTGTCTTTGTGACCTTTTACCTGCCAAAGGGAGTTGACAAATGTGCTGTTAGATTAAATAATGTTTTTGTCACTATGTGCTGGGCTGAGTGTTTGGGTCGCAACGGTGTAAGTAAGGAGAGAAAATGAGAAAAATGTGTGCCCTGCTGCTTGGTGTTTGTTTAACGTCTACCTCGCTTTTAGCAACGCAGTGGGAAATTTTGAAAGGGGGGGTCAAGGTTCTTGGGAATCATAAGGGTTGCGTGAAAAGCGCTCGCTTTTCGCCTGACGGCCGTTGGCTGGCCACGGCGGGTGCCGACAAGACGGTACGGGTGTGGGATGTGGCGAGTGGCGACGAACTTCAGGTTTTGGTTGGGCACACCAATTGGGTGAATGCGGTTGGCTTTTCGCCCAATGGCAGGCTGCTGGTGTCGGCCGGTGACGAGAAGGTGGTGCGGGTGTGGAACGTAGACAGCGGCCAAGAGATCCTGCAACTCATTGGGCATGCCGATATTGTAACCGGCGTTGGCTTTTCGCCCGACGGGCGTCGGGTGGTCACGGCGAGTGCCGACCGAACGGTGCGTGTGTGGGATGTGACAAGTGGCGACCAACTCAAGGTTTTGAACAGGCACACCGATTGGGTGAACGTGGTGAGCTTTTTACCCAACGGCCGCCAGGTGGTTTCTGCTGGCGGTTATGCAGACAGAACAGTGCGGCTGTGGGATGTGAACACTGGGGCACAACTCAAGGTTTTTGGGGGGCATACGGGTTCTGTAAGAAGTGTCGCCGTTTCGCCCAACGGCAACTTTGTGGCGTCGGCCGGTGATGACCAGAAGGTGCGTGTGTGGGATATAACAAGCGGTGACCTATTCAAGGTCTTGATTGGACACGCATCCCTCATAAGGAGCGTCCGCTTTTCGCTCGACGGCCATCAGTTGATCACCCTAAGCACTGACCACACACTGCGTGCGTGGAATATGGAGACAGGTCGCGAGATCAGGCGGGTTGAAGAGAACGCGGGTACCGCGACGATCATCGGTTTTTCACCCAACGGCAAGCATATTGTCTTGAGCAATTTTAGTAACACGGTGTTGCTATGGAACGAAGTTGTCTCTTTTTGGCTGGCCGAGGGAGACCCGCAACCACAGGGTTCCCAGAGTGATAGCATGCTGAGGAAACGCATCAGGGAACATGAAGATACGCGGAGCTCTTCCGCACCTGCTCCTCCTGCGCGGAAAAAACAGCGGCTCAATGAGGCCGAGAGTGACTGCTTTCAACGCGGCGATAGCAAGGCTGCTAGCTCTTTTCAAAAAACTAAACAACCTGTTTCGTTCGAATTCTAAAAAAGAGTCCGATCTGAGGGTTGTTGAATTTGACAATTTGTTTTCTGCAACAGGTTTGAGTTTGGCAAGGGCGTTAGGGAAGTTGATGCATCTGCTGCAGTTTTGCTGGAGCCAGGCCTAGGCGTTGCTGTAGCAGAGGGTAGAGCTTGTCGGGCCGTTTGCGGCTGTGAATTTCTAGCAGCAAGAGCCGTTTTTGGTGTTGTAGCTGCTGCTGTTGT
>JBCCES010000166.1:0-3438 GCA_039030115.1 Myxococcota bacterium | reverse complement strand
CCCGAGGAGAACACTAGGAGCCTGCCTTACGCGAGGCGAACCGGCCAGACCCGTGAGTTTCGCGTCGGGTCAGCTGGGTGGCTGTCTAATTTTGTCCGTCGTGTTGCGTGGGCATGTTTGTGTTTGGTCGGATTGATCAGCACAACATCATGCGACGGTGGGCCGTCTGATTCTTGTGAACGACAGAGAGACTGCCCTGCAGGTACGTGGTGCTCTTCTGACAGCAAATTGTGCGTTGAGTGTTTTGAAGATAGACACTGTTTGTATGATCAAAAAGAGGGGTTTTGTTGTCGTGGAAACTGCATTGATCAGCAAAATGCAACGCAGTATTGTGGCTGCGGTGTAAAACGTAGTGACCACCCAGGGGTTATTTGTGCTACGGGTCAGAGCTGTGCTTTGCCGACGCAAGAAGGCAGTACGCAGAGAATCTGCCAATGAGGCCACCTCACCGTTTGTAACGGGTCCCTAGTAAGTTCTGCTGCTTTTAAGTCAATTCCTTAAGCCAAGGCAAAAGTTGCTGCCGCAATTGAGGCCGATCCAACGCTTCTAGCACCATGGCTTGTACGTATCCTAGAGGGTTTCCTGTATCCACAGGATCTCCTTCAATAAAACAGCCCTGCAGAGCGTGTTGTTGAGCAAATGCATTGAGGGCATCGGTGAGTTGTATTTCTCCCGATGTTCCAGGAGATTGCTTTTGTAAAAAGGGCCAAATGTCTGGAGAAAACAGATATCGACCTAAAATCACAGGAGACAAAGGCACCGATTCGGGGCTTGGTTTTTCTACGGTTTGGTTGATTACAAAAGCACCCGTTTGCTCTTTTTGTCCTAGCACAACACCATAGTGTTGCATCTGCTCTTTCGGTACATGAACCAAACCCACTTGAGGCACACCCGTGCGACAAAAAGCATCCACCAATTGTTTTGTGGCATTGTCTTGGTTTTTGTTTTGAGGTCGCACCAGTACGTCGCCCAGCAAAACGGCGAAAGGTTCGTTTCCGGCAAAACGACGGGCGCATAGCAAAGCATGGCCTAAGCCTGCAGGAAGGGGCTGGCGAATAGAGCAAAGCGAAACATGTTGTTTCATGTTGTAAAGTTGGTTGGCTTGTTGATGCTTTCCTTGTTGGTTCAACAGCTGCTGTAGATGGGTATGGTTGTCAAAGAAGTCTTCAATGCTGCTTTTGCCGCGGGCAGTCACAAGGGCGATCTCTTCAATGCCCGCCTGGATAGCCTCTTGTACAATAAAGTGAATCACAGGGCGATCGACTAAAGGCAACATCTCTTTGGCAACGGTTTTGGTAATAGGCAACAGCCGTGTACCCAAACCTGCAACAGGTAAGATGGCTTTGCGAACAGGGTGTTGTACAATAGATGTCATGATACGGAACAAAAGTGCCAGCAAGCCCGCAGGCTACCTGACAAAGCAGCAACATTAGTTTACGCTGGAGAAGAGATGAGAGCAATCTGTTTTTTGAACAAATTGTGGATTGGATTGTGTGTTTGTTTCATGGTTTTGCCTTTGCCCGGATGCGCAAAGCATGCCTTGAGGCACCAACCAGCACAATTCAACGCAGAGGTTCGTAGAGATTTGGTCTCTTCAGAAAATGTTTCAACATTTTCTCTCCCCACTCAGCACTACAAGCTCAAAAATGGGCTGCAAGTGATTTTGCATCACGACAATCGAGTGCCCTACGTTGCTGTCAATGTCTGGTATCACGTCGGGGCAAGTAACGAATTGCCTCATCAAAGTGGATTGGCTCACCTGTTTGAACATCTTATGTTTGAAGGGAGCAGAAATGTGGGCCAAGAGGATTATTTTCGTCTTCTTGAGGCAGCAGGTGCCACGCAGGTCAATGGCAGTACAGGGTTTAGTCGAACCAACTATT
This sequence comes from Myxococcota bacterium, assembly GCA_039030115.1. Lineage (GTDB taxonomy): Bacteria > Myxococcota > UBA727 > UBA727 > JABDBI01 > JBCCEX01. Next base: position 1,555 of record JBCCES010000166.1, on the reverse strand, counting down.
ACGAAGTGGTGCCCAGCCAAGAGCTGGAGCTAGCCTTGTGGTTGGAGAGTGATCGCATGGGCTTTTTGTTAGACACATTGTCGCAAGACAAGTTGGATGAGCAGCGCCGTGTTGTGAAAAATGAGCGCTTGCAGCGGGTGGATAATCGCCCTTATGGCTTGGCCGAAGAGAGTGCTTGGCAATCTCTTTTTGGCGAAGAGCATCCTTACTACGGCCGTGTCATTGGCAGCATGCAAGCGCTAGATGCGGCTACCTTGACCGATGCTTTTGACTTTTTTCAGACATTTTATAACCCTTCCAACGCCACACTCACCGTTGCTGGAGATTTTGATCCTGAAACCATTCGCAAGTTGATCAAACGCTATTTTGGCAGCTTAAAGAGTGCTGATCGTCCCAATAAACCTCTTGTTGAGGTGCCAAAATTGTCGTCAGAAGCACGTTTGTATGAATTGGAAAGTTTGGGCAGGTTAACCAAGGTGCTTGTTCACTATGTGACACCCAAGCTGTTTGCTGCAGCCGATGCAGAGTGTGACATGATTTCTCATATTCTTACGGGAGATCGTTTTGCCAGGCTTTCACGTGCCCTCATGCACGATCAGCAACTTGTCCATTCTGTTGAAAGTTACCAAAGCTCTTTTGAGCATCTTTCCGTATTTACAGTAGAGGCACTGGTATTACCCGGGAAAGATCCCCAGCAAGATGCACAAGCTGTGCTTGATGTCATCGATGCGCAAATTGTTGATCTTGTGCATCGACAGGCAACAGCCCAAGAGATTCAACGAGCAGTAAATGTTTTGTATACGGATCGCCTGTTTTCACTGCAGCGTTTAAACACACGGGCAGATCAGCTGCAAGCATATAACTACTACATGGGCACACCCCAAGGGCTACAAGCAGATTTAGGGCGTTACGCACAGGTAACCCCTCAAAGCATGGCACGGGTTGTCAAGCAGTACTTGCAACCCGCTCAGCGGGTGGTTCTCATTTCCCATGTTCCTCCTATTCCTGAGCAAGAGGAGCAAAAAGAGCCTGCAACGGCTTTGTAGTTAGTCTGCTGATGGCTGCCCCTGTTTGTATTGGGTGGTGTGTGAGGGACTGCAGCGGCTGCAAGCAGAGTCCCCTTGCCCAAACCGTGCAATCCGCCTGTCAAAATACAGGACAAAAAGTTGATAGCTATAGAGTGAATATCTTTTAAAGGTAAAAGCTGTAGCCGTTTTTCCCTTGCGGCAACGGCAAAGAGGGAGTCGTGTACACCGAGCTTTTTGCAAAGGGGGTTTTGCGTTTGTACTGGAGGTCTCAAGGGCGCAGAATCGTTTTTGTCGTGCACATGCTACAATACAAGAAAATCGAAGGAGGCGATGATGTTAGGCTGTTACCTCGACCCGAGAAATGATTATGCGTTTCGGCGCATCTTTGGTGATGAGAAGCGTGAGCATGTGCTGCGTCATTTTTTAAACAGTGTGTTGGAATTACAAGGAGATAGGCAAATTGAGCATTTGCGCATTGCAGACCCCCATCAAGTGCCTAAGCTCAAAGACCATAAAGAGACGATTTT
>JBCCES010000165.1:0-3438 GCA_039030115.1 Myxococcota bacterium | reverse complement strand
GTGAGTCCAGGTCCCTGGCACCTTGACCGGCAACACACAGGCCACGGCATCCGGTGAGGCCGGTATCGTGTCGTCGGTCACTAGCAGCAGGCAACGTTCGTTGTGGAATCCACCTCGCCGTTGGACGCTGCAAAAGGCAGCGCTGTGCCGCAGCCTGGAAAGATTCCGTAGTGGGTGTCCCGTGCAGATACGATTCTGCGCATATTTTTTTGTTGGTTTAGGTAAATTTGGCCGGCGTGTCTTGTCATGATGAGACCGATGCTGGCAACGCGTGGTACTGCGATCAAAAGCTAATAAAGGAGACACTCATAGGAGGATCCCCTTCGCCAACCCAACCGAGCATGCGGGCATATTGCATAGACACCTCCCTGCCCCGTAACCGTGTGGCAAAACCAACCGTCTCTCTACTAATACAGTAAGCACCTGAAGATGCCTTTCTATGCTTTTTTTAATGCGTTGGCCCTGGCTGTGTTGGCAATAAAAAGGAGCCTTTTGCGCCATCACAGCGCAAAAGACCCCCAGACAACACGTCACCGAGGTGAACATGCTACTTTCAGAAATAACAGATTCTTATGATTTTGGGAAGGTGTGCACCAACTTATCTGTTTTATTTATAGGGGGATATGGGTGAAATTTGCTGTTATACCTGTAGTTGCTGTATGTATGGCGTGGTGTAGTTATGCGCAGCCACAGCCAGCTGCATCGTCGTCACCACAGTGGAAAATGGTGCCGCAGCAGTCGGTGCGATCCTCTTTTCGTAAAAATTTTTCCTACCTGCACGATAAGGGATTTTTGATGAGCATGTCGCTAGGGCCACACCTGTGCTTAAGTTATGTGCTCAACTAGCTCATAACAGTACCGCTGTAAATGAGCAGCAGCGGTTGATTGATCAGGGGATTTGCACATTACTGACCGAGTGATCCGATAGAAAATGTTTTGGAACCACGCTGCATCGACTGATGATCTAGCAATTTATCAAGGTGCAGGGCCGCACTGACCAGCCCTAGGTGCGTAAACCCTTGTGGAATATTGCCTAAATGTTCACCGTTGGGCCCCAGCTCTTCGGCGTACAACCCCAAGTGGTTGGCGTAACTGAGCATCTTTTCAAAAAAGAAACGTGCCTTTTGCAAATGGCCGCTGCGGGCCAGCACCTCTACATACCAAAAAGAGCACATGCAAAATGTACCCTCTTGCCCCTCAAGGCCGTCGGGAGCTGCCGATGCATTGTAGCGATATACCAAAGAGTCTGACACCAGCTCCTGTTCGATAGCATTGAGTGTAGATAGCCATTTGAAGTCCTGCGGGCTAATGAACTTCACCATAGGCATAATTAAAGTGGATGCATCTAAAACATCCAGCCCTTTTGCCTGAATAAACGCCTTTTTATCTTTCGACCAAAAATGGCGATGAATGTCGTAGTAGATAACATCACGCGTTTCGCGCCATTGCGTGAGTGGGCAAGGAAAAGAGCGCTGAATAGCCAAGCGAATGGCCCGATCTAGTGCCACCCAACACATGAGGCGTGAGTACAAAAACTCCTTTTGACCGCCGCGCGTTTCCCAAATGCCTTCATCTTTTTTGCGCCAGTTTTGGCACACCCACTGCATCATACGTGTGAGATTGTTCCACAACTCTCCTGAAATCGGCTGTCCGTAGGTATCGTACAGATACACCGAATCCATCAACTCGCCGTAAATATCCAGCTGCAGCTGATCGTAAGCGGCATTGCCAATACGCACAGGAGCAGAGCCCCTGTAACCCTCTAGGTGCGCTAACACCTCCTCATCGAGTCGGTGGCGACCATCGATGCCATACATCACCTGAATAGAGCCATCTGAATTGGATTCATAGCATCGCGCCTCCAGCCATTTCATAAAGGCGGTCGCCTCGTCGGTAAATCCCAATTTAATCAGTGCATACAGCGTAAAAGCAGCATCGCGAATCCAGGTGTAGCGATAATCCCAATTGCGTTCGCCACCAATCTGCTCGGGCAACCCAAATGTTGGTGCTGCAATAATAGCCCCGTAGGCAGAAGATGTCAGCAGCTTTAACGTAAGAGCAGAGCGGCTAACAACACCACGCCAGCGGCCACGATAGGCCGAACGGCTGACCCAATTTTGCCAAAATTGCGAGCTCTCATGAAAGGTTTGCTCACCATAACCATGGGCAACAAAATGGGCCGGCTCTCCTCGAACCGCCTCTTCAAAAACAAATGTAATTGTCTCACCGGTATGTAACCGAAACTGTGAGGTAACGCTGCCGTCACGAATATCACAAGGCACAGGAATGCGCAATCGAAACGCCAGCTTGTAGCCTCCTTGAGAGACAAAAATAATTTCGCCTTCGCGCCGGTGTACCTCATGTTTGCAACGCCCGTAATCAAATTTGGGAGCACAAACCAGGTTGAGAGGTACCTCACCACGCACAACTTTTACCTGCCTCACCAAGGCATCGTGCTGATTGGAGCAAGAGATAGGCATAAAATCAGAGATTTCAGCAACTCCAGAGCTGCATAAAAACCGTGTTAACAAAATATTGGTGTTGGGGTAGTACAGCTGCCGCTGCTTCACACCGTCAATCGCGGGGGTAATACAAAATCGTCCCCCTTTGCGGCGATCAAGCAAAGCACCAAAAACAGTAGGGGAGTCAAAGTGAGGAAAACACATAAAGTCGACGGAGCCATCCATGCCCACCAAAGCGACTGTTCGTAAATTTCCAACCACGCCGTAATTTTCAATCGGCTTGTAGTCAGACGCCTCAATACAAGGGCGTTCCAATGTACTGTTTCTAGACACACATGACTCCTTATAAAATTAAAACAAAAGGATAGATGCAATTATTTCCCTCGACTTTCAAATATGAGTTTTATGTAACCGACATTCCGCACATCCCTCATCCATATTAAGTGAGACAAGCGGGAAATAGCTTGTGTTTTTTAGGGGTTTTCTATGAAAACCATAATTTTCTAATATTGATGGATCTGGAAATAAAAAATATCAAAAAATCAAAACCTTATGCGAAAGATATGCGGAATGTGTATTGACAAACATGTTGTAAATATTATATAGATTAAGTATGAGCAAAGATCTGCCACAGACCCCACACGACGCACTGTTCAAGGAGGTCTTTTCAAATCCCGCCAATGCTGCAAGCGAGCTAAAATTTCTGCTGCCACCTGCTATTGCGCGGCAGCTGGATCTCTCTTGCCTCACACTGCAGCCGGGCGAATTTATCGACAAACAGTTGCGTGGCAGGCAGTCCGATCTGCTGTTTTCTGTTGCCATCAAAGGCCCTGCCAAGCGTCGGCAAGCTTTTGTGTATGTGCTATATGAACACCTATCGTCGCATCCGCGTGATCCCTTTTTTTTGTTGCGGATTCTGGTCTATATGGTACGCATCTGGGAGCAATTTGTTAAACAAAACGCTACAGCCAAATAT
>JBCCES010000164.1:0-3441 GCA_039030115.1 Myxococcota bacterium | reverse complement strand
TGGGGAAAGGTTTTGTTGTGATGAATAACAATGTCGTCTTTGTGAAACATGCTGAAGGTTGGTGTTTCGGATTGTTCGTTGCTATCAAACAGCCGTATGGCTTCTTGTTGGATGGTCAGTACGCTGCGAAGCCACTGCACGGGGACATCTTTGCGCACGGCACGATCCGATGCAAACAGATGCCCTAAAGGCAATGAAGATCCGGGAGAAAACGCATTTAATACATTGGCTAGTTGATCGATGTGCTCATAAAACAACGTATAAGCAGGGGCAATGTGAACGACACGCGCATAGTTTTTGTTCCAAGAGCCAAGTGTGGTATTGGCATGGGAAACCACTTTGAACAAAGGAGCGCTCATGGAGTGAGTCCAGATAGACACATGGGGATAGCCCCCTGTTTGTCGCATTTGATGAAGCATGCAAAGGCCTACTTCTTCATCGTTTTTCCAAGCGGTTACATCCATGTTTTGCACTTTCGTATCTTGTCTGTGTCCCGTTAAACGAATGAGTAGAACGGAGAAGTTGTCGTTTTGTGCCCAGTCAATTACATTGGTCAGAGCGGTTTCTGGTTGCAGCAAAAAGCCGTGAGAAATGAGAACAATGCCTTGCGGTTGTTTGGCTGGGTAAAACCACAATTGGCCTTTTTCAAGTTGTGGACGGCTTTCACCACAACCTGTTAGAGGAACTAGGTCTCCTTTCACTGTGGTTGTTTGATTTTGTTGCAGCAGCTCAAATACATCAACTCTGTTTTTTGCCTGTTTTTCTAATACATCTGCAATGTGAGAAGCGTCTTGAGACTCTTGCGTGGTTTTCTTTTTTGCTGTTTTTTTACCGGATTGCGTGCCGCTTGATGCGACTACTCCGTCTCCACCGCCACAACCTGCCAATAAGAAAATGGCTAAACATGCGGCAGAAAATTTTGAGAAGCCTATTGTGTACATCAAGGCAATGGTTTCACTAAATGGAGTGGTTCGTCAAGGCTTCGAGCCGCAACCCGTAGGGTTAGAAAGCCGCGTTGCAGCTTTCGGCGGCGAAAAGCCGCTCGAACTGGTTTCGAGCGGAAGATGCGAACCCGTTTGGGTAGAAACTGCGCTACAGCAATCATAAATTTTGTCAAGTTTTTTGCGTTGCGTTTGGTATGATATGAAAAACCGTGAAAAGTGATGTCATAAAACACGTGCAGCAGGGAAAGCAAATGGCAAGAGGCAAGGGCAGTTTTATCAATGGTGCCTTTTACAAAGGCAGACAAGAGCTGGTGAGCACCAATCCTGCTCAACAATATGCGCCTGTTTTTACCACCACCACGTCACTGCAGCATGTAGACGATGCGGTGCAAGCTGCCCAGAGGGCATTTATTGAGCAGAACGATTTAGCCATTGCCCGCGAAATTTCAGGAGGCGAAGCGTTGGAGCAATCCCCCCTAGGGGGCCAGCAGCGTGCGCAGCACTTGCGGTTTCGCGATGCTTTGGATAGGCATGCCGATGCCATTGCACAAGCCATTACAGCTGAAATGGGCAAGCCCTTGGCAGATAGTTTGCAAGAGGCCAAAAGTTTGGGTCGGCGTGTGGAGCGGGTGTTGGATCCTTTGCTGCAGCAGGTCGACACGCAACATATTGCAGATACATTGCATCAAATTCGCCATCATCCACGCGGGGTGTGCGCTGTGTTGGGGCCCTTTAATTTTCCTGCTCATCTGCTCAATGCCTATGTGGTTGCTGCTTTGGCCACAGGCAATACGGTGGTGTGTAAGCCCTCTGAGGTGTGCCCGTGGGTGGGCGAGCTTTATGCGAAGTGTGCCCAAGAGGCGCAGCTGCCGCCGGGTGTGTTCAACATGGTGCAGGGTGATGCAAGCATAGGGGCTTACTTGGCAGGGCATGCGGGTGTGCAGGCTGTACTCTTTACAGGCAGCTTTGCTGTAGGTCAACAGCTACGGCGGCAGATGCTTGAGCAACCTCACAAGGTGTTGGCGTTGGAGATGGGGGGCAAAAACATGGCCGTGGTGATGAACGATGCCAATCTCACACAGGCGCTGCGTGAAATTGTGCAGGGTGCTCTTGTGATGACAGGGCAGCGTTGTACCTCTACGAGTCGTGTTTTGGTGCAGCGCAAGGTGGCCCCTGCATTTATTGAGGAGTTGCAACGAGCCTTTACCGCCCTTCGACCGGGTGACCCTCTACAGCAAAACACCCCTTTTGGCCCCTTGGCCACCAAGCAGGCTCTGCAACGCTTTTGTAGACTGCTGCAGCATGCAGATGCACCAGGCTGTGAGGCTCTTGTGACAAGTCAAACACTGCCAGGTGGTGCCTTTGTAACACCTTCGTTACACCTATTGCACGACACCACACAACCCTTACCAGGCTATTTAGACGAAGAGCTATTTGGCCCCAATGTATGCGTGGAGGTGTTCGACGAATTGCCTCAGGCCATCGAACGTGTGCGTCAAAATCCTTACGGGTTGTCTAACAGCATTTTTACGGCCAACAAACACCACGTGCAAACCCTCTACACCCACACCCATTGTGGCGTGCTCAATTGGAACACCGGCACAGGGGGCCTGCATTGGAGCCTACCCTTTGGAGGTGTAGGCAAAAGCGGCAATCATCGACCTGCAGGCAGCCATGCCGTCCATTTGACGACCTATCCAGTTGCGTTTCAGGCAGCTGCTTTACAAGAAGATGCTTCGCCATTACCTGCTTTTGCTAAAGCATTAACGCAGTCGAAATAGTTGACGATACTATTACGACTCTTGGCAGAGTTTTTCAAATGGAACGGGGGCGTGACCCGCTGATTCTCGTTTGGATAATTCAGCCAACAATCCATCGATTTGATCTTCGAGAAGCTGGGTATGTTTGCCTTGCCTGTTTAAGACCCGTTGAACTCGATTCGCAACATCTTGCGTTACACGTACAGAAACGGTTACCATTTGTTTTCTCCTAGCTTCCCTTTTTATTGTATCATATTTAAGGTCGCGCTGGTTGTGTCAATTCGAGTGGCATCAATGTGGTGGACTCAGGCGTACACACCTTGTCGGCCTTTTTGCATGCGTCTGGTAAGAGGCCCGAGCAAGGGTCTTTTGTCCAGTCGCTTTGGGGTTTGGCACGGCATTGCGCAGGGGTAGGGGTTTTTGCTTCTTGAAACTTGCAAATTGCGGTTCCTCCCAGATGGAGCACATTAGCATGGACTGGAAGAAGGGAGGTTGTGCCCTCACAGTGTCTGCGCTTTTTTTCGTTAGCGTCACCACCTTCTGCTGCTGCGCGACCCCCTACAGCCAAAATATTCGCGTATGCAGCAGCACAATGGGTATTGAAATTCCCTAAGTTAGCTAAAGCAGGAGCAAGGTTTGTAGCACGACAAGGGCCAGCAGCAGCAGCAGCAACACGGCAAATATTCACCCCGCCCGCAATATTTCTTCGAAAAACACGTATCTGATCGCACGAATTT
>JBCCES010000163.1:0-3456 GCA_039030115.1 Myxococcota bacterium | reverse complement strand
GCCATGGTTTTAGCACGCTTTGTGGCTCGCGAGGGGAGCATAACGCAACCGCAGCACCCACCTGCCAACAGCTGAGCAACCCCAATACGGATGCAATGGATTCATCGCCGCATAGAGCCACGCGCTGCCCGGGTGTAACACCCTGCATGCGCAACTGTTTGGCTAGGTGATTAATCTGTTGTTGCACGTAGCACGCATCCAGTTGCGCTGTAGAGGTTGCTACGTGGGGAATTTGCAAGTGATGGCCACTCCAGGGCACTACCAAGGAGGCCAAAACAGCCGGATCATGCCCAATGTGCATGTGAAAATGGGGCACCATGTGGTTGGCGTGCTTGCCGGCATTGGTGGCCAAACGATAGGGTTTCCCTTGCAGTTGCAGGCTTTGAATGGTCTGTTTGGTCACTGCAAAAAAATCTCTGATTTCTGAGGCGATGGCTTGCGCAGAAAAATCGTAGGACGAAACATAAGGCTTGGCCGAAATAACCAACACGTGGGTTTTTAACTGGGGCACTTTGTCTGGAAAGGAGCAGGCTGTTGCATTGTGGGCAATGAGTTGCGGATTGCTTTTGTCGATCTGTTCATTGATAAAGTACGATGAGAATTGTTTGCCGTATGCCGTTGGCTCCAGTTTGTTGTACTGTTGAGTAAAAGCCGTGTCACAAAAAGGGGCATGACCGATTTCACCTGCGCGCAGCAAGGTTTTGTTGAGGGGTTGCCCGCCAAATAGGTGCCAAGCAAAGGGTGTGTTGCTTTGTGTGGGTAAGTTGTCGGCAGCCAAGCGATAACCTTGGCATTCGTGGGTCAATTGCAGAGCATCGGCCAGGGCGGCTACAGGTTGTAGCACCTGCTGAGTCCATTTTGCATATTGCGCTTGAGAGGCAATGTGCACAAAGTCGTCGAAAGAATCAAAAGGTTTCCCGTCAATGGGATGCAATGGTACCAACTGCATGTGCACGCGAGCTTGCGGGCACTTGGCTTTGCGCACCTGCACGGCCTTGCTGTGTGGCATGTTAGAAAAAACCGCATCAGGGGCCGTGTAAGAAGATTGGAGAGTCGTCATGAATTGTCTGTCGAGAAACCAAAAGCTTGTTGGGCATTATTGCCTGTTTGTTGCAATACTTGTTGCAGGTCCTGTTGTTGCAATTGCGCAACTTTTTGCGCCACCAAATGCACATGGGCCGGCTCGTTGCGTTTGCCTCGATGAGGTACAGGAGCCAAATAGGGGCAGTCGGTTTCTACAACCAGGTGCTCTAAGGGTAATTTAGCAACCACTTGCGCCAGCGTTGTGGCGTTGTGAAATGTCACAATGCCCGAAATGGAGATCCAAAATCCTAAATCGAGGGCTTTGCGAGCATTGTCCCAGTTGCCGGTAAAGCAGTGAAACACACCGCGCAAGTTGCCATCTTGGCGCTGCTTGAGCAGGTCGATGCAATCGTCCCAGGCGTCGCGCACATGCACGACAAGCGTTTTACGAAGCTGTTTTGCAAGATCAATTTGGTTTGCAAAACACTCTAACTGCAGCTCTTTTTTGAACTCTTTTCGCGAGTAATCTAGGCCGCACTCTCCTACGGCTGTGCACTTGGGGTGGCACGCCAGTTCCTCGATGTGTTCTAAGTCTTGCGTTTGTGCTTGAGCAGCTTCATGGGGGTGAATGCCTGCAGTGCACATCATATCGTTGTGTTGGCTGGCCAGCTGTTGGGCTTTATGAGAATCTTGTACGTCGCAGCCCACAGTTACAAAACGCTGCACACCCTCTTGCCGAGCTCGTTGCAAAACGGCATCTCGATCGGCGTCAAAAGGTTCATGGTGTACGTGGCAATGGGTGTCCACTAGCATCATTCTTCTCCTTAGAAAGTGGGGTTGGGTTGCGGGAGTCTTGCTGCAAGAGGGGAAAACCTAGTTGTTTGCGATGTTGTAGATACCCTTCGCAACAGGCTTTGGCCAAGTGGCGTACGCGTGCCAGATAATTGGCCCGTTCCGTCACCGATACAGCTCCTCGTGCATCCATCACATTGAACAGGTGGCTGCAGCGTAGCAGATAGTCGTATGCCGGCAGCACCAACTCTTGTGCAATCAGTTGCTGGGCCTGCTGCTCACAATCCACGAAATGGCGGCGGCACATATCCACATTGGCCTGTTCAAAATTGTGATGAGACCACTGTTTCTCTTCTTGACGATGCAGTTGCCCGTAGGTGACCGTCTGCCCTGTAGGGAGCTTTCCCCACACCAGAGAAAACATGTCGGGTACGTTTTGTTGGTAGCAGGCCAAACGCTCTAAGCCGTAGGTCAGCTCACAACTGACAGGTTGCAGTTCCAGTCCGCCAAATTGTTGAAAGTAGGTAAATTGGGTCACTTCCATCCCATGGGCCCACACTTCCCACCCCAAACCGCAAGCGCCCAATGCAGGGTGTTCCCAGTCGTCTTCGACAAACCGTATGTCCAAATCGGCAGGGTGCAATCCAACAGCACGCAGGGAGTCTAGGTACAACTCTTGTGGGTTAGAGGGAGCCGGTTTCAGAATCACTTGAAATTGGTAGTAGTGCTGCACCCGATTGGGATTTTCGCCGTAGCGTCCGTCTGTGGGGCGGCGGCACGGTTGTACGTAGGCACAGTGCCACGGTTCAGGTCCCAATACCCGCAACGCCGTATGACGATGTAGGGTGCCCGCACCCACTTCCATATCGGCACCTTGTAGCAACAAACACCCCTGCTGTGCCCAAAATTGCTGCAGTTGCAAAATGAGTTCTTGAAACGTATGCCCATGTGCCATGCCATGAGTTTAGCACGTGTAAAAGTTTTTGGCGGATAGCCTGATTTGCCATGTAAAAACATGCATTCAGTGCTAGCATGAGGAATAGCAGTGTGGGTTTTGTGTGTTGTGCCCAATAAGGAGATCAATAGATGACCAACTACAAGCTTGTCAGTTTCAACCTATGCCCATTTGTACAACGCAGTGTGATTACCCTGCAAGAAAAAAACTGCCCTTACGACATCGAATACATCGATTTAGCAGATCGGCCCGATTGGTTCGTTCGTCTGTCACCCTTTGGCAAGGTACCCATTTTATTGGTAGATGATCAGGTGCTGTTTGAATCGGCCGTGATCAACGAATTTATTGACGAAACCGCCCACGGCCCCCGCTTGCACCCGCAAGATCCACTTAAGCGTGCGCAAAATCGGTCGTGGATTGAGTTTGGCTCAGCTCTGCTTGTGGACAGTCACCGCATGATGATGGCAAAAGACAAAGAGACCGCCCAAGAGGGCTTGCAAGCCATCAAGCAAAAGCTGGCGCGTGTTGAAAAAGAGATCAAAGGCCCCTTTTTTAACGGCGACAGCTTCTCATTGGTGGATTCTTCCTGGGCTCCCGCTTTGCAGCGTTTGTCGTGGTGCGGGCAGCTGCATGCTCCTTTGCAGCCGTTTGAAAAGGTTCCCAAAGTCAAGGCCTGGACAGATGCT
>JBCCES010000162.1:0-3504 GCA_039030115.1 Myxococcota bacterium | reverse complement strand
TTTGACTGGACGGTCATGTTCACTTGTAGCTTACCGTCTTGGTTTTTTTGAAAGTGCAGTGTCACAAAGTTGATTGCGCGTGGGGTTTTTTGAAGCTGGAAAACACCACACAGGCTCAAATTACGTTTAAAGGTGCGACGCACCTGGTGGAACCATGTACGAGCTGGGCTTTGAAGCTCCAATGCCGAAAGTCCCGTTGTGTGTATGGTCAAAACAATGGGGTCAAATGAGGCATTGCTCACTTGCAAGCAGGCTGTACTTTGTTGGTTCGTAAAAGAGACGCCCTGCTGTATTGTGTTTGGATTGTTTCTATTTGGAGTGTTAGCCGCTGCGGTTATGGATAGGCAACAGATTGCCATCCATATGGAAAATGCAGTTTTTAGAAGACTCGTTGGTTCTGTTATTTGAATGCGATTCATTTCCCTCCCTCGTCAAGAGTCAGTCAAGATAAGTTTATCTGATTTTCTGAGCTTGGCGAGGAAAGGAGCTGTTTTCAACTTGGTACTTTAGAGGGGTCAAAGTCCGCTACGTTTTGAGCAAAAGCCCAGTGATGGCCGTCAGGATCAGCTGCACTATACATGCGATCTCCCCAAAACATCTCTTTAAGAGGCTGCAATTCCTTAGCACCTGATGCTATGGCCTGTGCGTGATGTGCATCCACATCGTGGCAGTAGATGTAGAGACTCACGGGAGACTCCTGCCCGGAATGAGCCGGCGTTTTGCTCTTACTACCGTAAGCTCCTTCCGGAAGCAGCATCACGCGTATATCCAAAAAATCCAAATCGGCATAAGTAATCTCTCCGTTCTGTGTTGTGTTTTTAAATGTCAATTTAAATCCAAACGCTTTTGTGTAAAAATCGATGGATCGTTGCATATTTGACACCGTAATGCTTGGCATTATTGTTGGGGCTCCTTTGGGCTTGTAATCGCGCATGAGTGTTCTCCTGTTGTGGGTTGTTATGAAACAGCAATACAACGTTATTTTTTAAAACACAACCTTCTTTTTGCATTATTTGAGGGATTTAATAAAAGCAATGAGAGCAGCTAGATCCTTCTCTTTAACCTGGCCTTGATAGCTAGGCATAACAGGGGGGTACCCTTTGGTAATTTGCTTTTGAGGAGTCAAAATGGATTGGCGAATGTAATCGTCATTTACCACTACGCTACCCCCTCCTTCTAGCTGTTCCGTGCTACCGTAAGCACCCTTAAAAGAGGGACCTATTTTGCGTGAGCCGTCAGTCGTGTGGCAGGCGTTGCAGCCCTTTTGCACGTAGAGTTTTTTGCCCAAGTCTTCTAACGATAATCCTTGGTCTGCCTCTTGGGTTTTTTGCAACCAAGCCGTGTAGTCTTGTTTGCTCATCACTTTGAGCATGGCCACCATCTGGCTGTGCTGCTGACCACAATATTCTGCACACAAAATAGGGTATTCACCAATTTTGTTTGGGTTGAACCACAAGGTGGTGTACCGTCCGGGCACAGCGTCTTGTTTCACACGCAGGTTAGGAACAAAGAAGCTGTGAATGACATCTTGAGAGGAGAGGATAATTTTTACAGGCTGGTTTACAGGCACCCCAATGGTGCTGCCTTGCCCACCAATCTCAACACCGTCGTTGGGGTAAAGAGCCGTCCATTGCCATTTTTGCCCCACCACACGTAGATTCATCGCTTCGCTGGGAGCCACACGCATATCTAAGAATTGCCAAAATCCCCATGTGAATACCCCCGCCAAATACACAATGGGTAGCAGAGTCCATACCACTTCCATTGTGAAATTGTGATCGATTTGGCTGAGAGCTTTTTGCGTGGCTGTGCGCCTGCGGTAACGCAACACAAACACCGTCATGGGTACCACAACCAAGGCAAACAACGCCGTACAGCTGATCAACAAAAAGTAAAAAATAGAATCGACTTGTTGTGCTTGCTGTGAGGCAGCCGTAGGCATCCACGCAAACAAACCCGCAGTGGGCAGTCGCATGGAGATCAATTGCTTCAGCGACTCCAATGCCCTCTCCTGTCTACGTTGCCTATGCTGTTCATTTTTACATCAGCAGACCATTTCATTATAACCGACAGAAAACTATTGTGACACAATCAGCTTACTTTCCTATCCTGAGCAATATCTGTTCTATGATATGGTAAATACGAACACACGAAGAGAGAGGTCCCCTGTGGCAGATGCACAGCACACTGCAGCTTCTCAGAAAAACAGTCATCATCCATCCTACCTGCAAGCGCATAGAGGCTTTTTGTCTTGGTGCCTGACACTGGATCACAAGCGCATTGGTGTCATGTATTTGGTCAGCATTGCTCTGTTTTTCTTTACAGCAGGTCTGTTTGCTTTGCTGCTTCGCACCCAGCTGTGGTGGGCAGGCAAAGAATTTGTGAATGCGGATCGTTACAATCAGCTGTTTACACTGCACGGGGTGATCATGGTGTTTTTGGTGATTATTCCCGGGATTCCTGCCACGTTGGGCAACTTTGCTTTGCCCTTGCAGTTGGGTGCCAAAGATGTGGCGTTTCCTCGGCTCAATTTGGCCAGTTACCACGTTTACGTTGCTGGGTCGTTGTTGGCTTTGGGTTCACTGGTGTTGGGTGCCATTGACACGGGCTGGACGTTTTATGCTCCCTACTCTAGCCAGACCCAAGGCGGTGTTGTGTTGATGGCAACGGCAGCCTTTGTTTTGGGATTTTCCTCCATTTTCACAGGAATCAACTTTATCGTCACCGTTCATAAAATGCGTGCCGTGGGAATGACCTGGTTTCGCATGCCGTTATTTGTATGGGGGTTGTATGCCACAGCCATCATTCAGGTATTGGCGACTCCTGTGGTGGCCATTACGTTGTGCTTGCTCATTGTGGAGCGTGTTGTTGGCGTGGGTGTGTTTGATCCGGTTTTGGGAGGGGACCCCGTGTTGTTTGAACACTTTTTTTGGTTTTACTCCCATCCGGCTGTTTACATTATGATTTTGCCAGCCATGGGGGTGATTTCCGAACTGATGTCCACGTTTAGCCAAAAGCGCATTTTTGGCTACCGTGCCATTGCATACTCTTCTGTAGCCATCGCGTTGTTGAGTTTTTTTGTGTGGGGGCACCACATGTTTGTCTCTGGGCAATCGGAGTTGATTGCCATGATTTTTTCTGCCCTCACCATGCTGGTGGCTGTGCCATCGGGCATCAAAGTCTTTAACTGGATCGCAACGCTGTACAAGGGGTCTATCGCGTTGGATACCCCCATGTTATATGGCCTAGCTTTCCTGTTTCTGTTTGCCATCGGGGGCTTGACGGGAGTGTTTCTTGCCGTTTTGGCTACAGACGTCCATCTGCACGATACCTATTTTGTGGTAGCCCATTTTCACTACGTCATGGTGGGCGGGACCTTCATGGCGTTTGTGGGGGGAATTTATTATTGGTGGCCTAAGATGACAGGTTGCATGTACGCAGAAGCCTGGGGCCGTTTTGCTGCTTGGCTGGTGTTTTTGGGTTTCAATACCACCTTTTTTGTGC
>JBCCES010000161.1:0-3521 GCA_039030115.1 Myxococcota bacterium | reverse complement strand
CGTGTTGGACCAGGATGGATCTTTGTGGCCTGTGCTGGTGCCACCAAAAAGTCTCGGGATGGTCATGCTTTTGTGAAACAAGCGTGTGATAAGCAGGCTGCTGCCGTATTGGTGCGTCCTGGAAAACGAGTTGATAAAAAGGAAAAAACACCTGTTTTCGTTGTGGAAAATGCCCGTTTAGCTCTTGCACAGCTTGTGGAGGCTTGGTATGGTCACCCTTCGAAGCAGATGCAGGTGTGTGCTGTCACAGGAACCAATGGCAAGACATCAGTCACCCATCTGTTGGCAACGATATTGCAAGCAGCAGGTTATCAAGCGGCTGTGTTGGGTACACTGGGAGTAGGTAAGCTAAGATATTTGAAGTCTACCTTACATACGACATCGACAGCAGAGGATTTGAGTGCGCAATTAGCCATGTTGCATCAACAGGGGTTTTCACATGCATGCATGGAGATCTCTTCGCACGCATTGGCTCTTAAACGCGCCGATGGAATTACATTAGCTTTGGGGGCTCTTACCAACATTACGCAGGATCATTTGGATTTTCATAGCAGCATGCGGCGATATATATACGCTAAGAGACGGTTGTTTGCAGAGTTGCTTGCTGCGGGTCAGCCGGCTGTGTTGCCCATAAATCATGCATTTGTGCAGCAGGCTGAACAAAAAGGTCTACGTGTTATTACATGGGGGCAGTGTGTGCAAGCTCGCGTGCGAGTAAGTTGTGCCCGTGGTGATTTAAACGGCATGTCTTTGCAGCTGCACATGGATGACAGAACGTTTGATGTAAAGTCTGCCCTATGGGGACCACTAAATGTGGATAACCTGCTGTGTGCAGCTGCCTGCGCATGGGCATTAGGCGTGCAAGAACATGTAATTGCCCAAGGGTTGTGTCGTGCCCAACCTTTACCTGGGCGTATGCAAATGGTTCGCATTCGAAGTAGCTGTCCACTCCATACCCCCACGGTTTTGGTGGATTACGCTCATACACCTCATGCCTTATCGTGTTTGCTCGACGCAGTTTTGCATGCTTTACCTAAACGAGGGCGATTGATTTTGGTGTTTGGTTGTGGGGGTGAGCGTGATACTGTGAAACGCCCCGTCATGGGTGCTATTGCCGCGCAAAAGGCCCATGTTACATTGTTGGCCCATGATAACCCTCGTCACGAAGATCCCATGGTGATTTTGCGAGACATTGTTTTGGGTATGCAAAATGGCTGTGAATACCACATGGTTGGGGATCGCGCCCAAGCCATCGAACGAGCTATCGCTATGGCTCATCCCGAAGACATTGTTGTGATTGCAGGCAAAGGCCACGAAAAAGCACAACAGTGGGGTGACGAGATCAGACCCTTTTGCGACGTTACGCGGGCTCGACGAGCGTTGCAAAAGCATTTTGGTTCATGACATTTACGTACGGGTCAACATGTTTTTAACGGCCAACTTAGAAAAGCCAGCTTCTAACAACAAAACGGCCCGTACCATATCTCGCAGCTGTTGTGTCAATTGATGCAGCTGTTGCCAATCGGGTCGTTTTTTTTCGTGGTTTTTACTGTAGTGTGTTAGGTAATTGCGGGTTCGCACCACCTGCGTAATAAAAGATTCCTCTTGCCCCGATTTAAGCACAAATACATCTTTTAGATGATGCAAAACCTCACTGAGACGTTTGCGCAGGCTGGCTTGTCCCTTGTGGGTACGGCTGTGATAGGTTTCCAAGGCTTGTACGAGATGTAAAAATTTGTTTTGTGCGTACAAGGTGGGGCCAAAGACCAAAGAAAAATAGAGCATATGCACAGGTTGCAGCACGGTTGCCTTGGCGAACCATTGTTTTAAATGCACATCCAGCTGTTTTGCAATGTCTTTGAGGGTAAACAGAGGCGCAGCATCTATTTGAACTTGGTTGACCGTTGGAAATCCCCTTAAGCGATACAACAACTGAACGGTTTGATCGCAATGGGGCATAAAGGCTTGTATGGATTGCGGTTGTATGGGCATGTTGGCACCAAAACTCAGCAAGTTTTGTAGCTGTAGCAGCTTGTCTTGAATCTGTTGCCAAGCTGCTGCTTGGTCATGCTGTAATTGAACAAACATGTTTTGCTGCAGATGTACGTGGTTGAGGCTGCTTGATGTCTGTAAGCAAAACCCAAAGGAGACGTGGTAGTCATTGAGCTTGCAGCAGATGGGTTTGGGTAGTTTGTAAGAGACGGTGCAACTTTGGCATTCTTTGTTTTGGTTATGTTTTTGTACTATGCGAAATCCATCCATGTTTGCCCACCTGTCCAAGTGAGAATAAAAAACGCGGACCCGATCAAATTGCAGCTGCTCCACATGAATAAGGTGTTTTCCCATGACAATGAGTTGTGCACGCAAGCTCCACATGGCAGTAGCCCAAGGTTGTATCTGTTGCGATGTTTCTTGGGGTGTTGTGGGTGTAGGAACCCCCGATACATGCACCAAAGTGATTAATCGGCCGTTTCCAGACATGCCCAGTACAATGTCTTGTTGAGTGGCCGTTTGACCAGCAAGCGCTCCAAAAGAACCAAATGTTTTCAGTTGAGCTCCCTGAAAAGGATGAAATTCCAATTGTCCATGGATCGCATTGCGTGGATGGTTGGGCAACCACCAAACTCCTGTGCAGCACAAAGATTCCATCTGCTTTTAGGTGCCTCTTGATGCACCTTGTTCGTTGCCTTCATAGGTAAAAGGGACGAAACAGGCATTTGCATTCCCGACAAGCTTGGTGAGCAGTGATAAGATGGCCTGAACATTGTAAGCAACAACAGCGTGCGCAGCACCGCAGCACTGGTGCCCAGGGACGGAATCGAACCGCCGACACGAGGATTTTCAGTCCTCTGCTCTACCGACTGAGCTACCTGGGCTTTGTTGCAAGGGCTGTTCACCACGTGCGCACAAGCCATGCATATGCTCCCATATTCATGTATTGGGGTCAACGTCGGTTGAGCTGACGTTACAGATATTTAAACGGGTGTTTTGCTTAAAAAGTGACGCGAAACAGAAAAAAGGGTTGCAATATAAATACGGATATACGTATTATAGACAATAGGAGGCAGCGAACATATTGATGTGGCTGTATACCAAATAGGAGGGATCATCATGACAATATCATCGATAGAAACAGATGTGCAAAACAAACAACAAAAACCTCAACAGGTGGTGCACAATCCATTGGAATCCAAGGGGGCAGCAGACAAAGCGGTGGCAAGGCTCAAGCCCGACTCCATTCGCTATTTACAACGCAGCATTCATGACTACATTTGTCAGGCCATACAGCTATACAGACAGAAAAACAAACTGCTACAACAAGCCGAGTACTTAAGCAGCAAACTGCATGAGCGCATGTAAAAGCAGGTGAATGCTGAGAACATTGCCCTTGTAAAGACAGGTGAATCGGTGTAGATACTTCAAGGAAACACGGCAGTGGTTTTTGACGCCACTTCTGTGAATCATTCATTTCGTTAACAAGGAGATTTCCTCATGAGTCAACTGGATATTGGAATTGTTGT
>JBCCES010000160.1:0-3539 GCA_039030115.1 Myxococcota bacterium | reverse complement strand
GGCGTACAACCCAAAGAGGGCGAATCGGTTCGTCTGGATACACTACGCAACAAAACATGGCGTACACGCAAAAAGAAGATCAGTGCAGCCGTTTTTCTCATGGCGCAACAACTGCTGCAATTGCATGCGCGTCGTCAATTAACATCACGCCAGCCTCATCCAGCTCCCGGCACACTGTATCGGGAATTTGAATCCCTGTTTCCCTTTGAACTGACGCCTGATCAGCAACAAGCCACACAACACGTACTCAAAAACATGCAAAGTAACCAGCCTATGGATCGTCTGATTTGCGGCGATGTGGGCTACGGCAAAACCGAAGTAGCCATGCGAGCCGCCATGTTGTGTGTGCTAGGCAATCGACAAGTCATTGTGCTCGCACCCACAACAGTGCTTGCCCAACAACATGCCATGACCTGGCAACAACGCTTTGAACCAACCGGCGTTCGCACAGCAGTCATGAGCCGTCTACAAACAGCAAGCACCGTTCGCAAGACCTTGCAAAACCTTGCTCAGGGCAACGTAGACATCCTCATTGGAACCCATCGGTTGTTGTCACAAGATGTGATCACACCCAAGTTAGGGTTGGTCGTGGTAGATGAAGAGCAACGTTTCGGCATCGCCGCCAAAGAGCACTTACGAAGACTAAAAACCCAATGCGATGTGCTGACTCTGTCTGCAACTCCTATTCCTCGAACCCTACAAATGGGCTTTATGGGGCTGCGAGACATGAGCGTGTTGCAAACACCTCCTCACAATCGCCAAGCGATTCGAACCACCGTGGCCCGTTTTGATGAGCAGCTCATTTGCCAAAGTATTCAACACGAACTGCAGCGAGGCGGACAAGTCTATTTTGTACACAACCGCGTACGCTCCATTGATGCCATGGCCGATTACATTCGCCACGTCGTTCCACAAGCTAGGGTAGAAGTCGCACATGGGCAAATGGACAAAAAGCAGCTGCAGCAGATCATGCTGCGCTTTATGCAAAAACAGATACACGTACTGGTTTGTAGCAGCATTGTAGAGGCGGGCTTAGATATCCCCCAAGCAAATACCATGTTTATCAACCGTGCTGACACCTTTGGATTGTCACAGTTGCACCAGCTGCGCGGGCGCATCGGGCGGAGCAACCAACAAGCTTTCGCCTATTTACTCATTCCTGCATCCATGCAGCACCTGACCAAACAGGCTTACGAACGCTTGCAAACTCTTCAACGATTCAGTGATTTAGGCGCCGGTTTTTCCATTGCACAACAAGATTTACAACTGCGTGGAGCAGGTGACTTGCTGGGCAAGGCACAACACGGTCACGTAGCAGCTGTAGGGATGGATCTCTACTTAGAATTGCTACAAGAAGCTGTTGCGCAACTGCGCGGACAATCTCAGCAATTGCACGTTCCCGATCCAGACATCAAGCTACCTGTTGCCGCTTCGATCCCTGAGGCATACATGCCTTTGGTTTCAGATCGCTTAAGCCTATATCAACGCCTGGCAACGGCATCCAACGAGCAAGCTGTATGGAACACTCTCAACGCTGTGCAAGAGCGCAACGGACACCTGCCCGACGAAGTGCAAAACTTAGGGCATGTGATGGCGATTAAAATCGCCCTGCGCCACCTGGGAGCTGATAAGCTGCAAGCAACAACCGAGGATAATAGCCCTCCTCAATTGACATTAACCTTTGGTGAGCATTCTCGCTTAGAACCCAGCAAACTTGTTGCTTGGACCACACGCAATACCCGAACCGCCAAACTAACCCCTCGCGGCCAACTGCTGTATTCACCCACATCACAACAGTGGCAAGGCTGCGAGAACAACCTGTTGACCGTTACCCAATCGTTGCTGCAGCAGCTGCAGCTATGCACGCACCAACAAGACAGGGAAACTGTCAAACAAAGCCCCCTGCCGCAATAAGCAACCCAAGAGATTGCTGCCCCTGTTTGCCACCGACGATGCGGCAATCGATGCACTGGAAAACATGACCATGATGTGCCACAGCCTCCACACGGTAATCCGTTTGCCGTCTGGCGTCCATGCTTGACCCACATGCGCTCATCCCAGGATTTGCCTGCGCGGCGGTCAAAGATCAATAAATGGCCTGGATTAAATCAGAACCACTCTCATTCAAAAGGCTTTTTAGGTGCGTTTGTCCTGTAGCTGATAGCTGAAAGTTGCAAACGAAGAATTATTTTGTTATAACTATAAGTGATTTTAATGAATCTACTAATGAGGTATTATATGTTTTCAATTTTTTATAGAAAATGGATCGCTTTTTTAACAGCTAGCTGTTTTGTTTTTCTTTGTGGATGTGCAGGTAAAGAAAATACAGAGATCGACAAAGAAAATCCTTTTGGGATTTCCACTATTTCCCCAAAGAGATCTATATCTGCTACAAAAGCAAATTCGCCAGATGCACTAAAAAACAGTTCGCATGCTACCTTGCAAGAAAAGAATAAATCTAAATCTTTTTCTACTCCATTTAATTCACAGAAAAAGCAAGTGGTAGTGAAACGCATGCCAAACAAAAGTCAGCATGAAACTAATCAACCTGAGCAAACACAAGAACATCTTATAAAAAAGCATAAAAATTTGCTAAAGCACACGAAGTTCTACAGCTCCATTACTAAAGGCATTGGTTTTCGAGGTGACGATGGGAAAACCTTCCATTTCGTAGACATTCACGAAAAGCATTGGAATGCTATAGTAGCAGCTCGTTCAACAACCTTCGATCCAACCCAAGCTGCTCAAGAGCTTATCCATACGCTAGAAACAGCCGGAAATACCGTTGTGATCAATAACGAAACATATAGAACTAAAGGCAAGCTAGGAGAGGGAGCACAAGCTTGGGTATACCTTATAAAAGGCGACAAAAGAAGCTTCGTCATTAAAATAGACAAGGGCTACCCAAAAACTAACTTAAAAAAACACGCTAATATGAAAAAAATGGCAAAAAAAGTAGACGAAGAATACATGCTACACTATTATCTACGGCAGGACGTGCCCAATAATACAGTAAGGGCTTGGAACTACAATGTTGGAGGCTGCTTTGTCACGATAAAAGATTTCGTCGATGGCTCCAGAATGAAAGAGATGCTGGAGGGGGGGAATTTTAAATTCACACCACATGGCAAAAAAATAGTACTTTTTTTAAAAAACATGTCGAAAAACTTCAGGGTATATAGGATGATCTCGAGTTCATGGCCTATCACGGCATCGAGGCCTGCTACCGACAGTCCGACAAGTGGTTCGGGGGAGTGACCTGCACGAACGGTTCCGGCAGCGCGCGCACGGGACTCTACGCCGACTACTCTGACGAGGAGATGTGTGACGTGCGCCGTCGGGAGCAAGACCAGGCTGCCGTCGTCGGAGAGTACGCCGCCATGGCCCAGCTCGATTACCCGAGCAGCGTCATCAAGGATCCTTCCAACAACTCTCCGGCCGAGGACCTTACCGCCATCATCGAGGCCAGCCGGCCCGAGGTCATTTACACCCACAACCTCGCCGACAAACACGCCACCCACATCGCGGTAACCGCCGCC
>JBCCES010000159.1:0-3552 GCA_039030115.1 Myxococcota bacterium | reverse complement strand
CGCCCATCGGCAGAATTTCCTCGATTGTCTCCCATGACAAACAGATGCCCTGGCTGAACACGACAACTGTCCCAAGTGCATTGTAGACCAGGCAATTGTGTGTCTGGTTGAGGCCAATTTGCCTGAAAATAAGGAAGCAAGATGGAATGTTTTATGCTCGAACTCACCTGCTGCACGGTCTGTTGGGCTCGTTTTGCTTGCCACTGCACACCATTGTAATCCTTGTAGCTTACCCAATGCGGCGGTTGCACATGCGTGTAGGGCTTGTCGTTGACATACACCACAGAATTTTTGACATAAATTTTCTGGCCAGCTGTTGCAATGACACGTTTAATCCAAGTTTGCCCTGCACGTTCCCCCACATGAGCAGGTGCTGTAAAAATCACAACATCCCCTGGTTGAGGCCCCTTACCTTGGACCCAATACCCCTTGCTTAAAGGGTTGAGTAGTCCATAACTTAGCTTAGAAACAAACAGATGATCTCCCACTTGCAAAGTGGGAATCATGGATCCCGACGGAATTTGATAGGTCTCAATCACACAAATGCGCAGCAGCAAAGCTGCCAATAAAGCAATCCCCAAAGTCACTGCACCATACCAGTTGGACGAGCCTTGTAAGGCAGGGCAATTGCGTAAATTCTCATGTAACCGTTTCATGCCCTGCTGTAATTGTTGAATCTCTTCTTGAGCTTGCTGAGGTGAAAAAACTCTTGTGTGCTGCGCACGCTCCACACTCTTTTGCAAGTGGTCATAGGCCTGCTTCACCTGCTTCACATCGGCAGGCAACGGAAGCTTTTTGCGCTTTGGACTTTGCAGAGCATCTTTGTATTGTTGTAAAAGCTCCTGAGCCTGCAGCAGCAGCTGCATGCGTTGCCGACTGCCCCCATGAAAAATCCAGGTGTTCAATGCACGAGCCAAACGATTTGTCGCACTTGTGGTAAACCAAACAGCAACCAAAACACCTAAAACGATATTGGCACCAATGCCCCCTTTGGTAAAAACCACACTCCAGCACACAAACACAAATCCCAACACCACAAAAAAGGCAACGATGTGTCCCCATGACAATCGATTTTTCATTGCAACAGACCCTCCACTATCAATTCTGAAATATAACTTCTCGTCTATTCTAAGGAAACTCTGTTTTGGATCGTGCAGGGCCGCCGCATCTAATTTCAGGATGTTCGGAAGCGACTGCCAGCGAATGGATCTGATATAATGACTTACAGGAGGGTGCGCAATGCCACAGCTGATTCGGTTTGATTGGGCTATTAAACACATTTTGCGCGACAAGGCCAATTTCGATGTGTTGGAGGGCTTTTTATCGGAGCTGACCGGGCAAGACCTCACTATTGTGGAGCTGCTAGAAAGCGAAAGCAACCAAAATACCAGTCAGGAAAAATTCAACCGCGTCGATATTTTGGTTGCCACACAGACAGGCGAGCGCATTATTGTTGAGGTGCAGTGCCAAAAGCAGTTGGACTACCTCAGCCGGATTTTATATGGAGCCAGCAAAGTTGTAACGGAAACGATGCGTAAGGGTGAAAGCTATCGCCATGTCAAAAAAGTCATCTGTGTCACCATCGCCTACTTTGACCTGGGCCATGGCGATGATTACGTTTACCGAGGAGGTACCCAATTTGTCGGCATTCACACGCACCATGTGCTGCAACTGTCTCCCGAAGAGCAGGCGCTTTATCAAAAAAAGACAATAGCAGACATCTACCCGCAATACTACATTATTCAGGTCAACAATTTCGACCAGGAGACCCGTGACAATTTAGATGAGTGGATTTACTTCCTGAAAACCGAAAAACTGCCCAAAAACTACAAAGCCAAGGGTCTGCAAGCGGCAGCGAAAAAACTCAATGTCCTCAAACTCTCCGATGCCCAACGGCGTAACTACAACCACTACATCGAGAGCCTGATGGATGAGCAAAGCTATTACGAATCCACCTACGCGCGAGGCCATACAGAGGGGCATGAAAAAGGCCTGCAGAAGGGAGCAAAGAACAAAGCTATTGAAATTGCCAAAGTGCTTAAGGCCAAAGGGATAAATCTTTCTACCATTTCGGAGGCATCGGGACTTTCGCAACAAGAGATTAAGCTCCTTTGATTATCTGAAAATTAATCGTAGGGCTGCTTCACAACTTTTTGAACTGCATCATACCAAGTGCGTGGGCATTCAGCAGAAAAAGTTAATTTGACATGGCGTTTACAAGAACCATCCAGCGCTTTCATATCCAGTTGCATCTCGATCAAACGGGGCACAGCAATTTCCCGCACAAAGGTTTTGGGCCACTCCACACATACGAAAGCTTGCTCGTCTAACATCAATTCCCCCAACCCTAAATCCCACACATGTTCGAGATCATCTAAACGATAGAGGTCTAAATGATGCACAACAGGATATGTGCAATAGGTATTCGCCAAGGTATACGTCGGGCTGTTCACCTGCACATGGGCTTGGGGCGCCAAAGCATCAACAAAGGCGCGCACAAACGTGGTTTTCCCCGCACCCAACTGCCCGTAGAGAGCCAACACACAAGGCGGCTGTAAGCACGCGGCCAAACGAGCAGCCAAATCTCCCAATTGAGTCTCGTTTGCAACATGCACACGCAAGCTTTGCATGCAGACCATGTTATACTAATTTCACAAAATCACTTTTCATCTGTTTCGAAATAGGATCTTTATCTTGAGCCGCTAGAGGTGGTCTGCAAAGACAAGCATATCCCCGCCGCAAGCAGCGGGGAATTCAACAAAATGTCTAGATTTTGAAATTAAAATGAGAACCAACGTTATTTATGACACCAAAAACACCCCGTACTACCTTCTTTGTATTTTGCTGGGCGTCGTATTGACTCTGTGACGGATGAATCCATCCCTCGAATCCAGTAACAATGTCTTGTCCATGATCTACAAAATCCCCCAACCCACCTGATTGCTCAGAAAGCTGGGGCTTTTGCCCTAAGTTGGCTACAATGGCATTAAACCGATACGGTGTTGCCAAATCAGCGCCAAGTTGACCCAAAAATGCATGTTGGCCTTGGCTCATATTGTCGTTTTGCTTGTCCATGAGTTTTGCCAGTTCTTCTCTTGTTGCTTTCTGTTTTGTGCCTTGAGAAGGATTCCAATACCAAACATACTCAATTTGGCCCTGTTTTGTCGTCTTTACAAAATACACAAAAACATAGTGCCACGTTTTCGGACCATAAAAGAACAACACATCAACAGGGTTGCCGCTTCTGGTATTGCTAATCATTGCTTCTTCTATTTTAGAAAATGTATCTGCTCCTATGTCTTCACTGTTGATATCAATACCATTCTCGAGGCAATACCGGTTGCTATAAGCAGCTAATTTAGCGGGCGGGGCACCAGACCGCTGACCTGGCTTGTTCAAACCCAAAAACGGTGCCTTAAGAATAAAATCCTTGTCAATGTTTTTATTGCCGCCAACACTGAGAAGGGTTCTCATGGAACAGGGCTAGAAATTGCGGGCTTACTAGCAGTGACTGGGATGTCATTGACAGCAATGATGACCAAAAGACAGTCG
>JBCCES010000158.1:0-3557 GCA_039030115.1 Myxococcota bacterium | reverse complement strand
TGTGTTGCAGCAACTCCAAATCAGCAAGGTGATGACCCTAACCTCTACCTACGATCACCGCATTATTCAAGGAGCCGAATCGGGCCAGTTTTTGGCCCATGTGCACGCTTTGCTTGTGGGTGAAAACAATTTTTATGAAGATATTTTTGCCTGTTTAGGCATGCAACAAGCGCCTGACAAACTGACTGCAAACAGACTCCAAACGGCCACAACTGCCCCAACCAATATGCTTTTGCAATCAAAGGATTCCTCCCCACTTGGGGCTGGGTTACCTGACAGTTCCGAACACCTTTTGGAGCACCTCGCCAATCATATACGAAACGAAGGGCATCTATGGGCCAACATAAACCCATTGCAATCTCCCTCTCCTTGGCCTTTTGAGCAACAAGCCTCTGGTTTGGATTCGCAAGCACAACACAAACTGCAACAGCTCAAACAGGCATACATGGGATGCTTGGCACCCGAATTTATGCACATACAAGACGAAGAACAACGCACATGGTGGATCCAGCAAACGGAACAAGACCGCACACCATGCACCCCACAGCAACAAAAAAGCCTACTAAAGCGCTTAATACAAGCAGAAAACTTTGCCCATTTTCTCCATAAACGGTTTGTGGGGCATAAACGATTTGGGATTGAAGGAGCCGAAAGTTTGCTTGTGGTGTTAGATGGCCTGCTTGCGTGCAGCCAGCAGCAAGGTGTACAGCAAGTTGGCGTTGCCATGCCGCATCGGGGGCGACTCAACGTGTTGGCACACATTTTTGGCAAACCCTACAAAGAGCTCTTGGCGGAATTTGATTCCAGCATGCAATCTCTCAACAACCTGCCAGAGCTCTCAGGAGACGTGAAACATCACATGGGATACCAAGGCACTTACTGCCCCCCAGATTCCCTTAGAAATTTACCGGGAACATCATCTAAACAGATGAAATCCATGAAAGATCAGCAGGAAGATTCTGCAACATGTTTGCCTATTCGGCTTGCCCACAATCCTTCTCACCTGGAAGCTGTTTACCCTGTTGTGCTGGGGATGGTGCGTGCGCAGCAAGATGGCTATGGAGACGTTTCGGGACACCATCGCGTCTTGGGAGTTGTGGTTCACGGTGATGCCAGTTTTGCTGGCCAGGGCGTGGTGTATGAAAGCTTGCAACTGTCTCGTTTGTCGGCCTACAACACACAAGGCAGCGTGCATGTGATCGTAGATAACCAAATTGGCTACACCACATCACCCGCACAGGGTCGCAGCACCAGACATTGCAGCGACTTGGCCCATGCTTTTGGCTTACCTGTGCTGCATGTGAATGCGGATGATCCGGAGGCTTGCTTGCATGCTGCTCAACTGGCCATGCAATACCACAAGCAATTTAGCGAGGATGTGATCATTCACTTGCTTGCTTATCGCCGTAACGGCCACAACGAGGCTGACGATCCCAGCATCACTCAGCCGCAACTTTATGAGACCATCGACAAGCACCCCAGCGTCACGACACAATATGGCCAACGGTTGATTGAGCAACGTGTTATTTCCACTAAACAACTACAGCAGATGAAAAAAGAGCATTGGGACAGCTTAGATCAAGCCGCCAAAAGCCAAAACAACAACACCGACAGCACACCTCTACAAAGCTCTGGGGAAACAGCACAGACTAAGCAGACCCACACAGGGGTTGCCAAAGAGATCTTATGCAACCTGGCAAATCAGCTGACACAGATACCTGCCGGTTTTAAACTTCACCCTCGCGTGCAGGCCCACGTGCTGCAGCGCCGGCAGCAGATGATGCAGACCGGACAACAGTTAGATTTTGGCATGACAGAACACCTAGCTTATGCCAGCCTGCTCGCCGAAGGCACACGGATACGTCTGTGTGGCCAAGACTCACAGCGAGGCACCTTTGCCCATCGCCACGCCGTGCTACACGACGTGGAAACGGGCAACACCTATATGCCCTTACAAAACCTTCAAATCCCCCCAGGGGGTTTGCTGGCCAAAACGCCCGACCATGTGGAATCTACCGGGCATTTGCACAACGATCTAGCCATTACCCACGAAGCTACAAGAGACAAAACACCAAGCCAACAAAACCCCTTGGGGCCGCAGTACCAATGCTATAACTCCTCTTTGAGTGAAGCGGCCGCGGTAGGGTTTGAGTATGGCTACAGTGTGAGTAACCCTCGGGCATTGGTTATATGGGAAGCGCAATTTGGTGACTTTTGCAACGGCGCTCAGGTGCATATTGATCAATTTATAGCCTCGGGCCATGCTAAATGGAATCAAGCCTGCCGTTTGGTGTTGATGCTGCCTCACGGTTACGAAGGGCAGGGGCCAGAGCATAGTTCAGCTCGCCTGGAACGTTTTTTACAACTGTGCGCTCAAAACAACATGCGTGTAGCAACATGCATTAAAGCTTGTCAGTTGTTTCACCTATTGCGCAATCATGCGCATGCGGGCAGGTGCCCGCTCGTACTGTTGATGCCCAAGAGCCTGCTACGTTCTCCTCAAGCAACTTGCCGTTTGTCGGATTTAACTAAAGGCTCTTTCAAACCTGTTTTAAGTGATTCTCTCAAGCAGATAAAACAGGCAAAACGGCTGATTTTATGTAGCGGAAAGGTGTTTTGGCAGCTGGATGCGTTACGAAGACAACAAGTCAAGAAGGGCACATGCGCGCATGTAGCTCTGGTGCAACTGCAACAGCTATACCCCTTTCCCCACAACACAGTAAAAGACATCCTGCAACAGTGCATGGCAAAAGAGATTGTGTGGCTACAAGAAGAACCGGCCAACATGGGGGCATACAACTTTTGTACCCCCTTGCTGCAAGCTTTGCTCAAACCAAACCAGCGCTTGCGTTACATTGGCCGCCAAAGCAGTGCAAGCCCAGCTACAGGTTATGCATGCGTACACAAACAGGAACAAGATCAGCTCTTGCAAGCTGCGCTGGCACAGATACAGCCTGGTGCTAAAAACGTGTATGCATAGCCATTAAATCCCCAAGTCACCTGATTGCATAGATTCAATCGTTGGTGCAGCATAACCACATCCATGCCAATACAAAAAGCACCTCCACCTGCAAAAATTTTCACACGCGAACAGATTACAGACCTACCTGCGCAGCCTGGATGCTACCTGATGAAAGACATGCAAGGCAAGATCTTTTACATCGGCAAAGCAGTACACCTGCGCAATCGCGTCAACAGTTATTTTACAGGGCAAGACAACAGACCTTTCGTGCGTTTTTTGGATGAGCTTCTTGCCGACGTTGAAACCATTGTGGTTCGCAACGAAGTAGAAGCATTGTTACTGGAGCGCAGTCTCATTCGCAAACATAAACCGCGCTTTAACATTTTGCTACGCGACGACTCCAACTACCTGATGCTACGTTTATCATTGGCAGAGAATTCAAAAACAGCGTTGCCTACTATGCCATTGCGCAAACGCTATCCGAAGCTAGAAATTGTGCGCAGTATGAGCAGCGTGCGCAGCATTAGCAGTGTGCGCAGCATGAGCAGCGTGCGCAGCACCAAACCCGACAAGGCGCACTACTTTGGCCCCTATC
>JBCCES010000157.1:0-3583 GCA_039030115.1 Myxococcota bacterium | reverse complement strand
ATGATCTTTTCCACCGTCTCGCGATGGGCGATTTCTTCGCGCTGCGCCGGGCCCCACCACAGAGCCTGCGACAGCATGCTGCTTTTCATGAGCGTCATGCGGCCGGTCATGATGTTGTCCAGCGTCGTCATGCCCTTGAACAGGGCGATGTTCTGAAAGGTCCGCGCAATGCCCTGACTGGCCGCATCGTGTGGCCGCATGCGGCGGCGCTTCTCACCGCGGAAGGTGATGGTGCCTGTGGGTGTATGGCAACTTGACGCATCTGTCTCATGGGCTTGCCAATGTGATTGTGAATGCCGCCAAACACAGCCCCAAAGATACAAAAATCGACATATGGCTGAAAAACACATCGGACGGTCCGGGTGTTCGTGTTCGAGATTATGGTACCGGCTGCAAGAACTCCCATCTACCATATCTGTTTGATCCGTTTTACAGTCATACGGCAGGAGGGACGGGTTCAGGCTTGGCTTACTGCAAACAATTGATGAACCAACTGGATGGGGATATTTATGCCGCCAACGCACCTGGCGGAGGCATGCAGTTTGACTTTGAGTTTCCTGCTGTGCCCGAGGATGCGTTGCAACAGCATCAGGAGCAGGAGCGACGCAAGGCAGAGCGAGCTGCGCAACGGACGCAGCAAGAAGCTGAACAACAGCAACACCAATCGCAAGAAGAGGGGGATATTTTAGCCAAGTCAGCCAAGCCTTTTTCTAGCATGTATTGATAAAATTGGACAAGGGTTTTGAGGTTTGTTAGGATCTGTTTTGTTACTTGGTTATTGACCGAAACAGTGGAGAATTAAATGGATAGCCCCGATAAGATGCCGCTATGTATGTACCCCAGCACGATTCCGTGTGTGGATGACGAGAAGGCTTTTTTGGCGCGCTTGGCTGTGGAGTTGGAGTTGGACAGGGCCCGTTATCTTCTGCGCCTAAGACCGTCGGTGTTGTTAGAGATGGTGAATGGTCAGACCAGTCTGCCTGCGATCAATCCAGCGACGGAGATTTACAACGGCAAGCGTTTTGAGCGAATTGGTGTTGTGGTGTCGGATTTTCAGATGCCGGACATGAATGGCCTGCAGTTCTGCCAGCGCCTGCAACCGAAGGGGACTCGTAAGATTATTATGTCCAGCAAGCTACCGCATCAGGAGGCGTTGCAAGCGGTGAATGCGGGAACGCTACGAGGATTTTTGAACAAAAAGGATAAAAACGTGCGATCGCAGCTGCAAGAGCTCATTGATCGGAGCTTGTTGGAGTATTTTTGTGAGAAGACGGGCACTTTTCAAGAGGCGGGCGACAAGGCAAACAGTGCCTTGAAAGCCCCTGCGTTTTTGCGCGAGTTTCGTAATATTTGTCGCCAGCTGCGTGTTCAAGAGCACTACACCATCGATGCAGCCGGAACCTTTTTGCTTGTGACGCATAAGCGAGACATTGTGTGTTTTTATGTGCGCACGCGATCGCAGCTGCAGCAACTTGCCAAGGAGGCTGCCCAGCAGGGTTGTCCTCACAGTATTGTGTACTCTTTTGCCCAAGGTGATTGTGTTGTCATTCCACCCGACCCAGCCCAACAGCAGTTAACCAAAGATTTACCGTGGGAACGGTGTGTTCATCCTGTGTCTCACACATTTCATGCAGGAGATGAGCGCTATTACTGCACATGGAGCGCAGGAGTCTTTGACGTGAACAACAGCCAGATTACGTCGTTTTATCAATATAGGGAGCAGAACCCCGATTAATGGGCTTTTAGCGAACAATTGGGAATTTCTGGTTGTACCTGTTTGTTGTAGAAAGTAGGGGGTTTCGCTTCTGTCGTGGTTTGTCTGCAATCAACCTGCTTAGCCAAGAAAGTGTGTGCAGGGAGTTTACACGCGGTACAGTCCCGCTGCCCAGGTGAGTCCGGCGCCAATGGCCCAAAACAGCACCCAATCGCCTGGTTGTAGCTGGTTTTCTTGGCACGTTTGATCCCATGCCAGCAGTAAAGAAGCGCTAGAGGTATTGGCGAAGCGATCCAGGTTGATGGCGAAGCGCTCCATGGGGACATCCAACCGCTTGGCAATGGATTCGATGATGCGGATGTTGGCTTGGTGGGGGATAAATCGAGCGATCTGCTGTGGTTGTAAGTCTGCCTCTTGCAAAAGGGCTTCTACGGCTTGCACTAACGTGGGGACAGCGGCACGGTACAGCTCTTGACCCTGCATTTGCAATTTTCCGCCCTGTTTCACGTGCAACAAGGGGTGCAGTGAACCGTCACTGTATAGTTTCATTTGATGGAATCCTCCATTGGGACTGTTGCTTGGCTCGAGAATCGCCGCCGCCGCCCCATCGCCAAACAGGACACAGGTGTTGCGGTCGGACCAATCGAGCAAGCAAGACATGGTTTCGCTGCCTACAACGAGAATGCGCTTGCAGGTGCCTTGTGTAATAAAGCTGTTGGCAATGGCTAGGCTATACAAAGAGCCACAACAAGCTGCTGAGACATCAAAGGCACTTGCGCGTGTGGCACCTAAACGATGTTGTAGTAAACAGGCGGCCGAAGGCATGCGCTGATCAGGCGTCACGGTGCCAACGATGATCATATCCAGGCTTTTGGGGTCGATGTTGCTGTTGTTTAAGGCAGCTTGGGCTGCTTGTTGTGCCATGTCGACGGTGCCGCGAACGCCTTGGGATGGATCGACTAAAAACCGTGTTTTGATGCCGGTGCGTTGTTTGATCCATGCATCGGATGTGTCTACCTGTTTTGATAGGTCGTCGTTGCTCACCTGTCGAGGGGGAATGTAGCTGCCTGTTGCACAAATATGTGCTCGTAATGGATGGTGCATCCTGCTATGGTGGCATAGATGCAGCCGTCGTTAAACCCAGCTCTGTTTTCGGGCTACCCGTTTTATGGTCAAAAACCCACTTTGCACTTTGTGGGAATTGGCGGCAGTGGCATGAGTAGTTTGGCCGAGGTGTTTCTTCGATTGGGCTTTTGTGTGCAAGGATCCGACGTGCAGCTGTCTGCGCGAACAGCAGATTTGCAGGCTCAGGGAGCCCATATTCAGCAAGGCCATCATGCCCGCAACATTGAAGGTGCCACGGCTGTGGTGGTTTCTTCGGCGGTGCCTGCAGATAACCCGGAGGTTCAAGCTGCCATGAAAAACCACCTGCCTGTGGTGCCCCGAGGTAACATGTTGGCGCAGCTCATGCGATTTCAGCACGGCGTTGCCGTGGCTGGGACACACGGTAAAAGCACCACAACAGGCTTGGTGGGTTGCGTTTTGCAGCATACGGGTTTAGACCCCACGGTGCTTGTGGGTGGCCGGGTCAACCATTTGGGCAGTCATGCCCGTGTGGGTAAGGGGACTTTTTTGGTGGCCGAAGCAGATGAGTCAGACGGCAGCTTTTTGCAGTTGCACCCTAGCATTGCCGTATTGACAAATATCGATCGCGAACATTTGGAGCGCTGGCAAGGAGATGTTGGCCATTTGCAGGACGCTTGCGTTCAATTTGCCGATGCGCTGCCGTTTTATGGCACTCTTGTGGGCTGTTGGGATTGCCCGTTGGTACAGGGCGTTTTACATCGCACAAAGAGCCGCTGGCTCAGT
>JBCCES010000156.1:0-3676 GCA_039030115.1 Myxococcota bacterium | reverse complement strand
TTGGCTAATAGCCAGCCCCGCAAACAGATCCTCCTTGTCGCTGGCCGGTTGTCGTAAAAAACGACATAGCATGTCGAGGTTGATGGTTTTACCAAACCGCCGTGGGCGAGTGATAAGCGTGACATCACCACGAACATCGAGAAACTCTTTGATAAACAGTGTTTTGTCGACAAAGCAGTAATTCTCTTGCCTTAACTTCGCAAAATCCGATACACCCACAGGCATGCTACCGGTTGGATTGACAATGGGGTTATTCTGCACAATATCACTCATCATCGCCATGTTACACCATGACAATGCCATCGAGGTACAACGTTGGCGAGATGTGTGTCGTCTCCAACGTCTACTGGCTCATTCCTACAATGCACGACTTCTTGCCGTGCGCCAGGTGAGTAAACGTAAAGGCAAGCGGACGCCAGGGATAGAAAATGAGCTGTGGTTTACCTCTTTCGTCGGATGCGTTCTGTTCAGGATGCGGTCTCACAATATCGCATATACCTTATGACGGGTTAGGTTGGCCTATTGGGGCAACCTCAAATTCCTATATGAATGGGCAGCACCATGAAGCAAGAAGTGCATGCATAGATGGAACTTAGAACTCAACATCATCATCTACATCACCATTATATGTTACACTAAACCCAATATTTTCGCCAAACTCTTTCTTAAATTCGGATTCAATAGCATTTACTGTATTCCTCTCCATTCTATTTACAGAAAGTTCTATGGTATAAATTTCATCTTTCGATGCGACGATTTTGCTATCTTCAATTAATTGCTCGATTTGAATATTTTCTTCTGATAAAAATT
Organism: Myxococcota bacterium; assembly: GCA_039030115.1. GTDB lineage: Bacteria > Myxococcota > UBA727 > UBA727 > JABDBI01 > JBCCEX01. Next base: position 2,866 of record JBCCES010000156.1, on the reverse strand, counting down.
CGATTCCTAACTTATATAAGTTAACTCCATTTATTATTGTTCCAGATGGCCCCTTTGTTATAGAATATTTTTTTGGCTGCTCTTCGTGTTGCTGCTCGACAAGAACAACCTTGAGTCCACTGTTTTTGCTCATGTTGGAGGCTTCACTTATAATTTCATCCTTGCGAGCATTTGTCGTTGCTTCTATGTCGCTTACAGGTATAACAATGCTCTTTGCTCCTGTTCTTTGTGCCGCTGATTTGGCCATTGTAAGAATCGTTTTTGCTGACCTGCTTTGAGGTTCAGGTGCTTGCACAATCAGCTCGTTGAGCTGAACTGTGCTGGTTATCTGTGGGCGATGACCATGTGAAACTGGTGGCCCAAACTGAATAGGCGCTTTTGAAACTATAGCCACTTTGTTTTTAGGGAGCTCTGTTGTGATGTCGGCGACAGCGCTGGTGGCTGCTGGTAACGAAAAAGCAAGATCCCTACTCTGAGATCCGGCCACAAAATTGCTGCCTATGGCTACCACAACGCTATTTTCTTGCTGCAGTGCTATTGCTGAAAGGTCATCTTCTACCATGGTAATGGATCCACTACTGTTTTTTGACAAATTGATCTGTCCACCTTGTTGTATCAATTCTTCTTCGGAGACAATTTGTATATTCTGTGGAGGAATTGGGAGTTTTTTTTCGATAATATCCGATTCGTGATGAAGAATAGTTTCCTCTATTTGAACACTGCCAGATGGCACTGTACTTTGTGTAGCTGTTTCTATGCTGGCACCAGAATTCTGTTCAATGGACTTTTCGGTATTTACATCTGTTGTGAAAAGTCTTGTTTCACTTTTAATAAAAAGACCTTGTCCCTGCAAGGTTTTGGTCAGTGATGGTTCAAACTCCATGCTATCTAAGGAGATGGTTGCTATTTTAGAAAAGCTTAGCGCTCGGTTTGTAGTAGTGGTGACCTCCTCGGCAGTAAACGTTTTATTTTTCTCTGCCCAGCCTTGAATGGAGAGACATTTGCCAAGAAATGCCTCTGTTACGGCTTTTGTGTTTTGCGCTTTGCCCTGTCTGTTTGAAAAGGACCTCCGTGCCCAGTCACAAGCATCTTTTTTGACTGTTGTTGCTGGCTTCAATATTGTGATCCCTAAAGCTTTTTGACACCCAGACAACACCTCTGTCGGTGAAAGGCTCTCTTTTTGTAACAGATTTTTTTGCATTTTATTTCTCCATGCAATGCAATTCACAAATCCATCGTGCTTACAGGGAGTTATAAAGTTGTCTGCTATAAATGTTGCATCAGATATGTCTGTGCATGACGCAACCTCTTGGGAGAAATAGGGACATAGGTCGTTCTTGACTCGTCTCGTTTGTGTCAAGAGAGAAATTCCAACAGCGGAGCGACATGCTTGGCTGATATTTGTTGAAGTGCACTCAGAACCGGTGCGTTCTTGGATGCTTTTTGCCCATTTGAGACATTTTTGTTCCGAAGCCAGGTTGCTAACACCTACAGAGTTGCTATTGTCTCCGCAGTTGATAAAAAGAAACATTGTGCTCCCTATTACGAAGGGCAATCTTCTCGTGTGCATCGCTGTCACCATCAAAATCCCTCTTACACAGAAAAAACATGTAAGAGACTGGTTTTATTTCACAGTACGGATCTGCATCAATTTTTCTGAGCTGAGAGCCACTGTGTTCGTCGGGTTGGCCACGCTACTGTAGGATTGGGAAGAGCTCAATGCATGGGGAGATGATCAAAACAAAAAAACAGGAATAAAAAATGAGTTTTATGCATTATTACTATAGATAAGGCAGGCAAAAAACAGGTTACTGTTAAACAAAAAATGGGTCGGTATATGCAAAACATTTTCTTGATGGAGAAGAACATTTCAACCAAACTAACACACTCGCAACATGGCGTAGCTTATGGCAGGATTCAAGATGAAACAAAGTAGAGATGATCGATCCTAAAAAAAGATGAGCAAAAATGAGACTCAACTAGGTATCAACAACGGGTATTTGGCATGGATGCGTGCACAATGGCAGTGCAACCCAACAAATATACAACCTGATTGGCAACAATACCTAGCCAATGGCAAAGGCAATACTGGCGACACCCAGCAAACACAGACTCAGCAACAAACCCAAAACAGCACAGATTTAGCAGGCGTCTCCAAACAGATCGCCATCAATATGCAAGCAAGCCTTGAGGTTCCCACCGCTACTTCTTGCCGAGATGTTCCCACCAAAGTGTTAGAGAAAAACCGTGCTGTGATCAATCAGCACTTGCAAGGACAAAACAAATCCCGTTGCTCTTTTACCCATCTAATTGCATATGCCATTGTGCAAGCCATGAAAGATCACCCTAGCCTGCAAAGTTATTGCCAACGGCAAAACAATCGCTTTACACGGGTTACTCCAGGCGGTGTCAATCTCGGTTTAGCCATGGATCTTCCAACCTCATACAATCGCACATTGACACTGCGTGCGCTGGTGGTCCCCAATATCAAGCAGGCAGAATCGCTAAACTTTGCGCAATTTATGACTGCCTACAACGATTTGGTACAACGCGCCAAAGAGAGCAAACTGCAACCGGGTGATTTTCAGGGGACACTTGTTACACTCACCAATCCGGGCACCCTAGGTACGGTGGCTTCGCTGCCCCGCCTCATGCAACAGCAAGCGCTTATTATAGCCACAGGGCGCATTGGCTATCCCGCATGGACAGCCACAATGGACCCTCATGTGTTGCAGCAACTCCAAATCAGCAAGGTGATGACCCTAACCTCTACCTACGATCACCGCATTATTCAAGGAGCCGAATCGGGCCAGTTTTTGGCCCATGTGCACGCTTTGCTTGTGGGTGAAAACAATTTTTATGAAGA
>JBCCES010000155.1:0-3697 GCA_039030115.1 Myxococcota bacterium | reverse complement strand
CTATCAGCCTTTAAATAGTATAAAATATTTTTTGCATAGAATGTAAAATCGGCAAACTCACTGTTTCTTTTCTTTATGTTGGTAGTCTTTGCAAATCCTATAACACTTTTTAGCATACAGTTTAAAGATATTTCCATTATACCGTATTCATGACTACTCTTCTCATAAATATTGTTAAATTTATGGTAAATAACGCTTGGATCATCTTTATGAATCCCATTCATGAAATTTTTTGCTTTCGCCGTAAAAGAGAGGTAATATAACTGTTTCATACTTATAACATGATTTTTACTGATGTGATCTCTCTTAAATTGATCGTAATTATCAAACAAAGGATTAGGATTGCCATTCACATCGTATTTATCCAGATAATATGAGGTGCTGACTGTCGTTAGATGCATCGCTGTTGACTGGAAAGACACAGTGAACAAAACCGCCAGAGCCCTTAAATAATTTCTTTTTACAAGCATGTGATCTACCCTCCTGTTTTGCACACCCGCAAATACCTAATAGCAGTATCGACTTAAAAGATCTTATCTGTCAACTCATAGCTACCAGCTCATGAAAAAATTTCTGGCCATATTTCATGAAGCCTATGCTGTGGAGAATATGGGCGTTTGGCTTGCGGAAATAAAAGCAGCGGCAGGTCTGTTGTGTTTACGATAGCTCAGCATAACGAACGAGGGTATGGTGAAACTAACGTTTATTGGTTCGGGGTCGGCATTTACTGTGGGGGAAGACAACTTTCACTCCAATGCCATTATCGAAAGCAGTTCGGGCAAAAGGCTGTTGATTGATTGTGGCTCTGATACCCGTTGGGCTTTGCAGAAATTGGGGTTGAGCTACAAAGATATCGATGCGGTGTACATTAGCCATCTGCATGCAGATCATGTGGGTGGGTTGGAGTGGCTGGGGCTAACACGTAAATTTGATCCGCAGTGTTGTAAACCCGATCTGTATATTTGTGATGCCATTGCCCAAGATTTGTGGAATCATACGTTGTCGGGCGGCATGCGTACGCTGGAGTGTCGGGTGGCCGATATTCATGATTTTTTTGATGTGCAAAAGCTGCATGCAAATGGTTGGTTTGATTGGGAGGGGTTGCGTTTTAGTTTGGTGCAAACAGTGCATGTGGTGAGCGGTTTTGAAATTACACCAAGCTTTGGGCTCATGTTTGAGGCGGGCAACAAAAACATCTACTTTACAACAGATACGCAGTTTGCACCGTCGCAGCTGGAGAGCTTTTACAACATGGCCGATTTGGTGTTTCAAGATTGTGAAACCGCAACAGCACGTAGTGGTGTGCACGCCCACTATCAACAGCTGTTGCAGCTAGAGCCCAGCATTCGCAAAAAAATGTGGTTGTATCACTACAACCCGGGCAAGCTGCCGTCGGCCAAAAAAGATGGCTTTTTGGGATTTGTTAAGCGGGGGCAGGTGTTTGAATTTGGCCATGTGCAATCAAAATCGAAGTCGAAACCAAAATCAAAATCCTAAACTCCTCTAAAATCTCGTTCTTATTGTTGTTATTTTTTCATGTGGCAATTCGAGGGCTTAATTGTTCGTTCTGTGTTTCAATGTTAACCGTTTCTTGGCAAGGCGCTTGAGGCAGATCGATTGCATGTGTGTTATGGTGCTGTTAGATCAGTTAGATTAACTTTATAATTAATTTTCAGTAATAGCGATATTTCCATATGCACTAGGGCCGTCGCTGTCAATCAATTGCCATACAACAAAAATATTTTTTACATTTTTGTTTTTTAGGGTTACAACCCAGGGGTCTGTTTTTATTGAATCTTCTTCATTACTTATATTGAATTTATGTATGGCAACATTGTCTCCTGAGTTAAATGTTTTCGCTTGGATATTTTTGCCGTCACTCCAGCTCACTACAAAAGCACTATTGAGTAGTGCAGATATAGAGAAATCGTATTGACTGGTTGAGGGGAAGGATTCCACTAGCAATTCTTTCTTTTTTGGGGCTCCTGAATTTGAGGCTTTTGGACCAAAAAAGCGTCGTGCAGCGATACCCGAATTACTGTCACTACCATCTTCGTTCTTCGCCCAGCTTATGATGAAGTCACCATTGGTCAGTGAAGCCACTGCAGGTTTTGAGTCACGAGCACTGTCGGTTGCTTGAAATATTGTTTCATTTTGTTTATTTTCCCTAAAAAGTTTGTAATTAATAGTGGCTTTATTTCTATCTGCATTACCAACTGGATTTTCTTTTTTGCTCCAAGCCACTAAAAAATCACCAGTAAGCTTGCCCTCTTCATCACGTGCTCCAACTACTGCGGGGTATCGATTTAACTCATTTTGACTACTGGTGCTTATCAAAAATGGATCCTTGCCGTTTGCGAAACTAGGTTTGTTGATTTCAGCATTGGTAAGTTTTAGTCCTTTTATTGCTGAGTGTTTACTGTAATTGCTGAGATCTTGCCAAGATACTACATAATGTCTTTGGGTATCGTTGTTGTCGAGTCCTATGGTAGCTACTGATAGCTGTAATGTTGGATATATATTTTTATTACCACCATTTGATAATATTAGGAAATCATCTGTAAGAGCTGTGCCATCTTGTGTGAACAGCCTTGCGCGTATATCATGTCCGCTCAAGGAGGCACCATATTGTCTGTGTTCCCAAACGACTACAAAGTCACCATTAGAGAATGAGGCTACTGCAGGGCTTTCATTCACTTTTGAGTCGGTATAAAGCGCATTTTTACCAGAACTCACACTGCCAGCAGAACTCACATCAAAGCTCTTTAGCTCGTTTGTGTTGGAGTACGTTTTCGCCTTTATGGTGTAGTCGCTTGCCCACACAACCACAAACTTGCCATCAAGCAGTGCGGCCACTCTAGGGCCTACTGCAGAGGGACTTATCTTTAGATCTTGGGTGACAGGCAGTAATTGCGGTGCTGCATCGCTATTATTGGTTTTTACAATTGCTGCTGGCGCTGCATTTTCCTCTTTGTTATTGTTATCGCCACAAGCCGCCATGGCTATAATGAGGCAAAACATGAATATGATTTTTCTGTCCATAGTAAACTTCCTTATTTTTATATAATGAATAAATATAAAAATGCAAGTTAGGCTGCTTGCGTGTAGCAGAGATTGGGGGGGGATCAGAGCAGTTGCGCGGCTACGGCTGTAAGGCAGTCGTTTCTGTGAGAATTTTGTAGACGATGGCTACCTGTTTGCCCGCAAAAGCCAGCCCTAAAGCGATAATTTGCTTGACGCCGCGTTTGGCCAGCTCGACATGATATTGCCTGTCTTGAATCTGCTGCAGCGCTTTTTGTGCGGTGTCGTTGAGCGACATCGTGTCGCCTATGCAGGTTTTAAATTCCATCACAAAGCCGGGCAGTGTTTTGTCTTTGGGCTCAAGCGCCAAATCGTAGCGACCCAGGCCGCTTTCGCGTTGGGAATCGACAATGTAGCGATCTTGCAGATAGTGCATCATGCCTAGCACAAAGCCATGATAAAACCGCTCGGGCTGTGTGTTGCTTTTGTCGAAGTAGCCAATACTTTCTAGCGCAAATTGTTTGAAGTAACTGGCAAACTCCTCTATCTGCCCGGCCACCAATGCATCTAGCAGTGTGGTGCCGCTGCTGCCTGCAGCACTTGTAAGCCAACGGCGTAGCAAATCGTTGTAAACACACATCACCTCTTGGTTGGGAATGCGTAGCTGCACAATGTG
>JBCCES010000154.1:0-3727 GCA_039030115.1 Myxococcota bacterium | reverse complement strand
ATTACCACAAGCAGGGCCAGCCAGGTATCTGCCATCGGCGCAAAAAGACAGGTGTTCTAGCCATGCGCCGTCGCCACTGCCTGGGAACTGCCGCAGTTGTTGGCCGCTGGTGACATCCCATAGGCGAACCGTGCCGTCATGACCCAGCGACACCACATGCTGATTGTTGGGCGAAAAGCGAACGCTATTGACTGAATTTGTATGTCCTTTGAGTTGGTACAGCTGCTGGCCGCTGGTAGCATTCCAAATCCGGACCGTGTTGTCACCACTGCCCGATACAACCTGTTGGCCGTCGGGCGAAAAGGCGACACTATGAACATACTGAGTATGCCCCTTGAGTTGCCGCAGTTGCTGGCCGTTGTTGATGTTCCAAATCCGAACCATGTTGTCACCACCGCCCGACACCAATAATCTGCCATCCGGCGAAAAAGCGACGCTAATGATATAATGTGTGTGCCCATTGAATTGCTGCAGCTGTTGGCCGTTGGTGGCATTCCAAATTCGAACCGTATTGTCAACACTACCCGACGCCACTAGCTTATCTTTAGGCGAAAAAGTGACGCTATACACGCTGTTCATATGCCCTTTGAGTTGATGCAGTTGCTGACCGCTAATGGCATTCCAAATCCGAACCGTGCTGTCATAACTACTCGATGCCACACGCTGGCCGTCAGACGAAAAGGAGACGCCATAGACAACACTCGTATGCCCTGCCAAGTCTTTGTGATCGACTTGAAGGCGAAAGGTAACATTGGTGAGGTCCGCTCCCCTAAGATCGGCGTTGGCAAAATCTGTTTGACGCAGGTCAGCTCCCCGCAGATCGGGACCTTGCCACGGAGTTTGGTTGCTGTCGTCTGCTGCATGCACCGATGCATGGATGCCACGTAAGTCTTTACCAACGAAGGATTCACCGGCGGTATTCAAGACCGTGAGGGCGTTAGCGGCGATGAGAGCTGCTTGAGGGTTGAATTTTGAATAGTCTACAAGCCACCATAATTTTGTCTTTAAATCCGTGTCTTGTTTGACACGATCCACTAGCTCTTGTACCTGTTTGGCATCTTGCTCGAAATGCCGCAGGTGGAGGTTTTCGTATTCGTCTTCTTTTTCTTTTTTCAATTGCTCAACCTGTTCTTGTAATTGCGTATTTCTGCCCTGCAATTCTTGAATTAATATCCTCTGTTCCATCTGCTCATCAACTTCGAGCGCTAAATATTGTCCACGATAGGAAAGCTCCCAGCCCTCTTTATCTTTAAATACATCAAGCTCTCTACCGCTGCTCACTTCCCACACGCGCAACGCATCGTCGTGACCCACAGACAACAGCAATTTGCCCTGTGCAATAAACTCCAAACTGGTTGTTCCTGCTGTATGACCATCCAATTCTTTGATCTGTTTGCCACTTTTGACATCCCATAATCGAATGGTAGCGTCTTCACCTGCCGAAGCCACAATCGTACCGGTAGGGTTGAACGCAACTGTTCGTAGCGTTTTGTTGTGCGCTTGTAGTGTGATCAACGCGGTTTCTGGCTGTTGGCTGTCCCACAGTTTGACTACAGTGTCATTGCCGCTACTAGCTAAAGTGCTTTGAGAAGAAAACGCGAGCGCGTTGATAGCGCCTGTATGGGCTGATACAGTGAATCTGGCGTTTTTCCTATTTGCCGTAGCGTTCCAGTAGCGCAATTTGCCATCTTGGCTGGCCACAGCCAGCAGCTTACCTTTGGGTCCAATCGCTACACTATTAGCCTGCTCTTGCGAGTTACCACCTAGCTCAAAACCAATCTCAGGTTGGGGAGACTGCACATCCTCAAGGTCCCACCGACTTACCACACCGTCTGCCGATACAGTCGTTAAATATTCAGATTGATGAGGATTAAAAACAAGCGATTGCACAGCTGCTTTGTGTTCCAATGTTTTCAGCTCTTTGCCTGTTTTGGGATCCCACAACTTCACTGTTTTATCACTACTAGATGAGGCTGCTAGCTGCCCCTCTGGTTCAAATACCACCTGGGAAATTGACTCTTTGTGCAACGGCGTGGTATGCAGGCTGTCCCAGTTGACGCAATCGTAGGCAGTCACAGTGCCAATGCTGTTGCCGACCGCTATGATTTTTTCTGTGGGATTGCAGGCCACACTAGTCATGCTGCTTGGCCTTGGCACAGGAAACACGCTTTTGGTAACAGAGCCTTTCCAACGCCACATGGCGACACCGCCTTCTTTCTCCTTGAGCATGACTGTGTAGCCATGTTGCAGCTGCCGTGAATACAATCGTCCACCAATGGCGGATTCTTCCGCATCGTCGCCTTTTGTATCTTCCATACCTTCCATGCTGTAAGCATGCACAGCCACTAGCTGGCCGAGGGTCAGTAATAGACCGACAAACAGATTCTTTCCCTTTTTCACGTTATTGTTACGCATTCCACACCCGCGTTTTGTAAAACATGTCGGAACAACCTAAGAAATCAACAAAAACAAGCTCGTTGTGTAAATGCAGACAGCATGTGCCGGTTCCTAATTGTTTATGCGTACAATAGCATGGATGCAAAAAACGAACAATTGTCTTGGCAAGAATTTGGCAGTTGGAATTTACAAAACAGAATAAAACTAAGAGAAATTTGCCCAACAATATCACTACTTGAAAACCATTCGTTTTGTTAACCTCGCTGTGCTATGCTACAAGCATGGTTGCATTGATGCATCCTTTAGCTGTTATACTAAAAGAGTAAGCTGCAGGAGATTGCCATGAAACGGATTGTCATCAAACTCAAACAACAAGGGCAACAGCAAGTTGTGCCTTTACCGCAAGGAGTGCATCTGCAGGGCAAAGAAGCCGTTGTCGAACAGATGGGTAATAGCATTCTTGTCACACCTATGGTAACGCAGCAATGGCCAGAGACCTTTTGGCAATGCCTGGGAAAAGCATCCAGCGATTTCAGCCGCCCTGTATTACCTGCACAAGATCGCGACACTCTCTTTTCATGACCCATCTGTTGGATACAAACACCTGCATCTACCTGATAAAAAACAATCCGTTACGGGTGGTGTTCTATCTGCGTCAACACGCGCCTTGCGACATTGTGATTAGCAGTATCACCCTTGCCGAACTGCGTTACGGTGCCAATAATAGCAAGTTTCCCGCAAAAAACCACCGTGTTCTCGATGATTTTGTGCAGCCGTTTCACATTGAGCCCTTTTGCAAGGAGGCAGCCCAACAATATGGAGAGATTTACGCACAGCTCAGACGTGCAGGCCAGACCATTGGTTACATGGATGCTTTGATCGCATCGCACGCCCTGGCCCGCAACTGGGTTTTGGTTTCTAACAACCTGCGCGAGTTTAAACGAGTGCCCAGATTGCGATGCGAAAACTGGGCAGAGCCTATGCAGCAGCAACCGTCAGTGTCGCCTGAACAAAGATGATGGTGGCAACCTTGATTTTTCGTGATGCTTGATCCCTGCCTCCCCAATCAAACAGATGATGAGGAGACCGCAACATGCATCCGCCTAGCTTAATTCCTAGCGCCCTATTCACCGCTCGCTTTCAAGGCTCTGGCCTCGGCGCTGTGGCTGGCGGTGACTTGACCGAATTGTTCTACGGTGCCGACGGTCTGGCGGCTGCTGTTCATGCTGCTACAGGTAAAGCTACGCCTAAGCATCGCCTGCTGGGGTGGGAGGTGATCTACAGCACCGAGCAGATGGACTCTTTTAGCGTCACGCTTGCCAATCCTGAT
>JBCCES010000153.1:0-3789 GCA_039030115.1 Myxococcota bacterium | reverse complement strand
GTTGGCAACACAACAGCTGCCATTGGAAAAGGATTTGCCATTGGCTCTGCTGCTTTAACAGCTTTTGCTCTTTTTAGTGCTTATCAAACCCAACTGGCGGTTTTGCTGGGAAAAACGCCTGCAGATATCATTATTGATGTCAGTCAACCCCATGTCATGGCAGGTGTTTTTGTAGGGGCCATGTTGCCCTTTTTGTTTTCATCCATGGCCATGAATGCGGTGAGTCGTGCGGCTTTTGACATGATTCAAGAAGTGAGACGCCAGTTTCGAGAAATCTCAGGTTTGATGGAGGGCGATGCCAAACCTCAATATGCCCGATGTGTGGATATTTCTACATCCGCCGCCATTCGCGAGATGGTATTGCCCGGTTTGCTTGCGCTTGTGGTGCCGTTGATCGCAGGTTTTTTGGATCGGAGCGGTCTGATGTTAGGTGGAGTTTTAGCTGGTTCTACATCTTCAGGTGTCTTGCTGGCCATTTTTATGTCTAATGCGGGTGGTGCATGGGACAATGCAAAAAAGCAAATTGAAGAAGAGCCGCAAAACGCTAAGGAAAATACAGGGAAAGGTTCACCTAAGCATGCCGCTGCTGTCACAGGGGACACTGTGGGTGATCCGTTCAAAGACACGGCAGGGCCCTCTTTGAATATCCTCATTAAATTGATGAGCGTGGTTTCTCTTGTGATCGCGCCTTTGGTGGTGCGTTACGGTTTGCAACTATTCGGATAAAAGGAGCGGCAGTGCATTTTCCTCCTACAGTGATTGAACAGACGCCTCGGGGAGAGAGGGCTTATGACATTTGGTCTCGTTTGTTGAAAGACCGGATTATTTTTTTGGGGAGTGAAGTTGACGACCCCATTGCAAACTCTATTGTTGCTCAACTTCTTTTTTTGGAAAGTGAAGAGCTAGAAAAAGATATTACACTTTATATTAATTCTCCAGGTGGGTCTGTGAGTGCAGGGTTAGCGATTTATGATGCCATGCAATACGTAAAGTGCGATGTTTCAACAGTATGTGTTGGCATGGCTGCCTCCATGGGAGCTGTTTTGTTAGCTGCCGGAGTAAAAGGCAAACGCTTTATTCTTCCTCATAGTCGTGTGATGTTGCATCAACCGACTGGGGGATTTCATGGCCATGCAAGTGACATTGCAATTCAGGCGAGGGAAGTGGATAAAACCAAGCAAATGCTCAATCTTATTATAGCGCAACACACGGGACGAGCCGCAAAGCAGATTGAAAAGGAAACCGATCGAGATCACTATCTTGATGCTCAAGAAGCTGTTGATTATGGTGTAGTGGATCAAATTGTCTCCAGGCGCTTCCGCCCGGCAGGAGCTTGAGGGTTTTCTGGTAGCCAAACATGACAAAAAAACGACAAAAAGATATTGCTTGTTCTTTTTGCGGTAAGTCTCATCCTGAAATTCATAGGATGGTTGCTGGGCCGCAAGTATGTATTTGTGAAAAATGCATTGTTTCATGCAAAAAGCTCCTTTTGAATCAACAGGGGAAAACAGTTCTTTCTTCAAGCAAAATGGAAGATTTCCCTACAGCTTTTTCCAAGCCCGCCGATCTGCGAGATGTGCTTGATCAATACGTGGTTGGTCAAGATCGTGCAAAAAAAGCTTTATCTGTGGCAGCCTATCACCATTATAAAAGATTGCAAGAAAACGACCAAAAGAATTCTGATAAAGAGAATATTCAACTCCAAAAAAGTAACGTTTTGCTAATAGGACCTACAGGAACAGGGAAGACATTGTTAGCACAGGCACTGTCCAAATTTCTAGCAAAGGTACTTGATGTACCTTTTGCTATGACAGATGCCACAACGCTAACAGAGGCGGGCTATGTGGGAGAAGATGTGGACAGTATTTTGGTTAGTCTTATTGCGGCAGCCCGCGGAGATGTTGCAAGAGCCCAAAAGGGTGTCGTGTACATCGATGAATTCGACAAGATCGCCCGTAGAGGGCAAAATGCTAGCATTACCCGAGACGTTTCTGGAGAGGGTGTTCAGCAGGCTTTGCTTAAGGTTTTAGAAGGAAGTCTTTGCCATGTTCCTCCTCGTGGTGGTCGCAAGCATCCACAACAAGATTTTTTGCAGATCGATACATCGCAAATTTTGTTTATCTGTGGAGGAGCTTTTTGTGGATTGGAATCCATTGTACGGCAGCGTATGGGAAGAAACGCAATGGGATTTACAGCGACCAAAACGACTTCGATAAGTTCTCAAGACGAAAACATTGCTTTGTCAGTTCAACCTCAGGATCTTGTTAAATTTGGCCTTATACCAGAGTTAATTGGACGGCTGCCAATGATTACAACATTAAATCCTTTATCCGAAGAAGATTTTTTACATGTTTTAACTTCTCCTAAAAATGCTCTTACCAAGCAGTATCAAGCTTTGTTTCGTGTGGATGGAGTGGATCTACGTTTTACGCAAGGAGCTTTGCGAGCTTTGGCGAAACAGGGTGTGCAAAGCAAAATGGGCGCCAGGGGTCTGCGGGGAACCCTCGAGGAGATCATGTTTGCTGTGACTTATGCAGTGGCAGGAGACGGTTTTGTGAAGGAGATTGTTTTTACGGAACAGTCCATTGTTCAGGGGCGTACACCTCAGATTGTGCGATGGGAAAATGCAGCATAGATGAGGGGAAAAGTGGAACAATTTTTTGCTTGGGGGTTGCATCATTTTCTGCAGGGGGTAAGGTATGTCCTCAGCAGTGGTTCTTTGATAGGAGGATAAAAAGATGAGAAAAGCAGAAGTGGTAGAATTTGCTGTTGATGGGGCAGATATTTCCAAGGCAGCAGCTACAGAGTTGGTGAACCGTGTTTTTGAGGCCATGAAACAAAGCGTTCGTAAGGAAGAGAAGTTTTCTTATCCTGGCTTTGGGACGTTGGTGATGCGCAAGCGAAAGGCTCGAACAGGCCGTGATCCGCGAACAGGAAAGAAAATTCAGATTAAGGCTTCGAGAACGGTAGCATTTCGTCCGGCCAGTTCCTTTAAGGAAATTCTGTAGTTTCTTTACCGAAGGAGGAATCCAAGTTGTTGATCCAACAGGAGAACAAAATGGTTTCTTCTGTTTACCACCTTTTTTTGCAATCCGTAAAAAAACATGCAAGTGCTCCTGCTACCAAGCATAAGCAAGCTGGTGGTTGGGTTGTTACATCATGGACGCAGATGTCCCAAGAGGTTCAATCCCTTGCAGGGGGTTTGGTGGACTTGGGAGTTCAACCTGATGACCGGGTAGCCATTCTTTCCAATACCTGTTTGGAATGGACCTTGACGGATCTAGCGATTTGGGCTGTTGGGGCTTGCGGTGTGCCTATCTATCACTCAAACACACCTCAAGAGATCGCTTTTATTTTAAAGGATTGTGGTGCTCGAGTTCTTTTTGTTGAAGATGAACAACAGCTACATAAAGTCGAGTCCATTTTATCCCAAGCACCCGCGTTGGAGGTCATCGTTTCTTATCGCAAGACAGATAAAAAGGAAACGCATGGCAAACAGCTTATTTGTTTGCAGCATCTGCGAGAAACTTCTTGCGATGCATTTTTAGAAAAAACTCCTTGGAGGCAGTTGCAAGCCACTAGCTTAGCAACCATCGTTTATACTTCGGGTACCACAGGGCAACCGAGGGGGGCAATGATTACCCATCATAATTTGTTGCATCAGGGTAAGACGATTCAGCAGATGAATTTGATCTTTCCAGGAGATGTACAATTGCTTTTTTTACCCCTGTCTCATATTTTTGCTCGATTTTTAGAGATTGCGTGGCTTCAAACCGGTCATGTTTTGGC
>JBCCES010000152.1:0-3797 GCA_039030115.1 Myxococcota bacterium | reverse complement strand
GAGGTAAGAGATGGGCTATCGCGTTTATGAGTACGTGGATGCCCAAGGGGATAAACCGTGGCGACAGTGGCTGGAAACGCTAGACACCAGTGTGCGAGCACGTGTACAAGTGTGTATTTGGCGTGTGCAGGAAGGCAATCTGGGGGATCACAAAGCTGTGGGTGCAGGTGTATGGGAGTTGCGGCTGCATTTTGGTTCAGGTTACCGGGTATACTGCGGGCTGCAGTTAGATAAGGGCTTAGTGGTATTGTTGGTAGGTGGTAACAAAGGTAGCCAACAGAAGGATATTCGTTTGGCTCGCCAGTTGTGGCAACAGTGGAAGAGGGAGGAGAAGCATGGTTAATCGGAGTCGAGATTGGGATGAGGGATTGGCCCGTGACTTGCAGGACCCTGTTTTTGCAAGAGAGTTTGTGTTAGCCGCCTGTGAGGAGGGAATCCCTTTACAAGAGGTGTTGAGAAAAGTGGTTCGGCTGTATGGAGTCAAAGAGTTTGCTCAGCAGGTGGGGATCCCCAGCTCCAACGTGTTGCGTGCGTTGCATCCTTCTCATAACCCCACGCAAGAGACATTGGATCGGTTGTTGGCTCCTTTTGGGTTGCAGCTGTCGGTGCGGCCTGTTCCTGTCACAAAAAAAAGGGCGGCCTAAGTGTACGATGATTCATTCAAAATCCTGAATTTGATGAAACTATATCAATAAGCCGGCAGCAAAAATAGCGCAAACACCCGTGTAAGCACAAAATCGAGGATCAACACAGCCAGAGAGACCTGCACCACAGCATGTGTTGTTGCTCTGCCCACGCCAGCTGTGCCAAGGGCACAGGTAAACCCGTTATAACAACCGATGATGGCTGTGAAAAAACCGAAAAAGAACGGTTTTAAAAACCCAGAGAAGAGATCTCCCATCAGCACCATGCGTAAAGCAGAGTGATAGAAATATAAAGGAGTCACATGAAACTCAGCCCAGCTAACAAATGCAGCGCCTAAAATCCCAATAAATGTTGCCAAGATGTTTAATAAAGGCAGCATGAAGGTTGCTGCCACAACGCGAGGTAACAAAAGCTTTTTGTAGGGGTTGGCCCCCAAGGCTCTGATGGCATCAATCTGTTCTGTAACACGCATGGAGCCAATTTCAGCTGCCATGCCTGCTCCAATGCGTCCACCGACTACCAGCGCCGTAAACACAGGGCCTAATTCACGCACAATCGAGACGGTAGTCACACGGGAAATATAGGGAACAGCCCCCAAACTGCGCATGGTAAACCCAAATTGAAAGGCAAACACTCCTCCCACAAAAAACAGTGTCGTGACAGCGATAAAAAACGAACCCACACCAATTTTTTTGCACTCCAGCACAAGAGCTTGCCCTTCGAAGGGACGTTGCGTAAGGGCTTTGGAAAAGTGCACGCTCATGTGTCCCAGCTGTATGGGGTATGCCAAGGTGGGTTGGCAGGTTTTTCCTAAGATATGTAGCCCTTTGCAGATGGCTTGAATGAATCTGCTTTTTGCCATGGTTGTTATTATTGCACAGCTTGTTTCTTCAGGGCTTTCACTCGGTTGGCCGCGTCAAACGATGCAACAATCTCCTCGTAGGTTTTTTGATGTTTAGCAACATGTTGAGGGGCAGTTACCAGAACAACATCGTACACGCAGCCATCTTTTTTCAAAACCAAAATCAGCAAGCTGCGAACAACTCCATCTAACTTGGCATTGATGTGTAGTTGTAACGCTTGACGGTCAGATAGCTGCAGCGAGTTTTTATGGACAACTTGAATGTCACTCATGCCAATGAGCAGATGATTCGCCAACGCTTGTAACGGTGCATCCGATGGTTTGCATTGGGAGTTGGTCATAAGCAGCGAACCATCTTTGTGTAGCCAAGCCAGATTGGCGGTACGTGCTCGAATGGATTTCCAGGGTTTAGGAGGGGGAACAATGCGATAATGGGTATGCTTTGTGTGGTAAGTTCCCTTTTTGAAACCTCGCGTACAAGAGGGAAACAAAGTGATTGCTGTCAATAACATACAGCAGATAAGTAGTTGATTGGTGATACACAACACATGTGCACGAGTCATTTTCTTCATGGGCTATGACTATGGTAGCATGGGCGTTTTAGTGGTGCTATGGTCTGTTCTTGCACTGCAGTGCTTGCACAATTTCCTTGGCCAAGGCAGGCCCAATGCCTGAAATGCTAGCGAGGGTTTTTTCATCGGTTTGTTTGATGGCTTGCACGCTTCCTAGTGTGCGTAGTAGTAGGCGTTTACGTGCTTCCCCCACGCCGGGGATATTGTCTAATGCAGATGTGAGTGTGCGGCGTTTGCGGGCAGCGCGATGAGCCGTGATAGCAAAGCGGTGGGCTTCGTCTCGAATGCGCTCGACCAGGTAGCGCTCAAGAGTATGGTGGCGCAGAACGATTGGGTCTTTAACACCCGGCACGAATAGTCTTTCATCGGTTTTGTGAATTTTATCTGCTGGAGTGGCATGACCCCTTGAGCCATTCACGGACCTCGCTTTTGCAATCCCTGCCACGTAAAGTTGTTTTTTGCCAACCCGAATGCCGAGATCTTTGCAGGCGGCCAGAGCTACCCCCAATTGTCCCTTGCCACCATCTACCAGTAGCAGGTTTGGCAAATCGGCCGCTTCGATGCCTTTTTTGAGGCGGCGTAGCAGGGCTTCACGCAGCATGGCGTAGTCATCGGTACCCTCCACAGTTTTGATGCGAAACAGGCGATACTGTTTTTTAGAAGGCACCCCATCTATAAAGCAGACGCAGGAGGCCATGGCATCGCTGCCTTGAAACAAAGAGACATCGAAGCATTCCATGCGTTTGGGCAGACATGCTAATCCCAGTCGCTTTTGCAAGCTTTGTAGACATTTGAGGTTTATATTTTGTTGTTTGAGCTGAGTCTCTAGACAAACATGGGCATTTTTGTGAGCAATGAGAAGCAGTTTTTTGGCATGGCCCCTGCGAGGCTGCCACAGACGCACCCGTTTGCCTTTGCGTTGTGTGAGATGTTGCGACAAGGCTTTGCCTTCGTCAGTTAGGGGCACATCTAAAAGAATTTGCTGTGGCAGCTGGGTTGGAGAATTGTTTTCGTACAGCTGCGTCAAAAAACTGGCTAACAGTTCAGAAGTAGGAAACTCTTGGTTGTCAAATGTGTGATTGCAGCTTCCTAACAAATGCCCTCCTCGTACCAGCAGTTGCGAAATCACCAACATGGGCCCTGAACGCATCACAGCAAACACATCTTGGTTGCTAGAAGATCCCGCAGCAACAGCCGCTTGATCCACAATAGATGCTTTAATGGCAGCGATTTGGTCTCGCACACGAGCGGCTTGCTCAAAATTTCCTTGCTGAGAATGCTGCCACATGGTTTTTTTCAGCTGCCGACACACCTGCTGCACGTTGCCGCTTAAAAACAGCTGCACTTGCTGTAGCTCTTGTTGGTATTGGGGTACCTCATAGCAGCACGGAGCTGGACAACGTTTCATTTGGTATTGCAAGCAGGGGCGTGCGCGACTTTCGAGCACCCGATCGGTACAGGTGCGTAGCTGAAAGTGCTTATTCACAAATCGTACCAGTTGTCGCAGCGCGCTCGCATTGGGATAGGGGCCAAAGTAGTGTGCCTTGTCGGGTTTGGTGCTGCGCACACTGCTAATGCTGCGCACGCTGCTCATACTGCGCACAATTTCGCAGGGCGGGAATTACGATTACGAGAGCAAGAGATCTGCCCTTAGGATCTGCCGACGTGATTAGGACTTCGCCGGTCATCGCCAGTACGTGAAGAGTTGAGAACGTCTG